>NZ_JCACKA010000057.1:0-134154 GCF_059505145.1 Mojavia sp. | reverse complement strand
ATCAGGCTGATGCTCAAACGGCTGGCACATTTATAGATCCCAAATGGGTTCTATAAGCGGCTTAACGAAATTCTGCAAAAGCTCCTGCTGGACTGAGCGTTGCTTAAGCCTGGCTGTCTGTACCCAACACCGTGTCTTAGAAACTCATTCTAGTTTGCTCCTTGATTGAAATCTCAATAGCGGTACAGTTACCTACGCGTTTCGCAAATTTTAGGTAAGCCTGTAACGCTGTGAGATTTCATGAGCTAGTTGTTTTGCCAGGATTTCCTCGCAGGGTTCACATGAATTCAAGAGGTTTTCGAGAAGAAGTGCATTGCCAAGTTAAAACTCAGCGTTCTGCTGTCTTTTCGATCGTTTCTATTACTGCCAAACCTATACCAGAAGCTGCGATTAACAGTATTGCTGATATCAAATAGGCGTTGGCAAGCATTTGGAGGGCACCATCGAAGAAAATATAGGTGGTCATTACGGTTCACCTTTGGAACTCTGTGCTGCTAGTGTTGTTGATCTCTTCGCACCCTAAACTGGTGTATTTCGTTGAGAAATTCCTAGCCATTGCATCTTAACAAAACTTTAGCTCTTTCAGGACACAGTTCAAACTTTTTCTTTTTGAAGATTCAATGAATTTTTCTTGTATTTAGTCAAAATTAATACTGGCATTTAGTTGGAGTATTAATTAAATCATTCCATTCAAAAACAAAATTTTTGCTTAATAGTGATATTTTAGACCCCAATAATTAGATACTACCTAAGAAGTATTAAGTATGTTTCTATTGTATAATTGTCTACTTATCAGGTTCATAGCGATAGAATTATCAAAATAAGCAGCGTTCAATTGTGGCAATAACTGATTGAGAAAGCGTTGAGAAATCGTAACCACCTTCTAAGCCAAAAAGTATTTTTTGAGTTAGTTCTAAACAATAATCAATTAATAAACCGTAATCTTTGGGTTGGAGATTGATACTAGCTAAAGGATCTGCGGCATTAGCATCATAACCAGCACTTACAATGAGTAAATCTGCTTGGAAATGAGATAAAAATGGTATTACTTTTTTCTCAAATAGTGGCTGATATACTGTGATATTACTACCGGGTGGTATAGGTAAATTTAATACGTTATTATGAAACCCGCGCTCGGAGGCTTTACCAGTACCGGGATAGCAGGGGTACTGATGTAGAGAACAGTAGGCAATTTGTGGTTGAGTTTCTACGATCGCCTGAGTACCATTACCGTGATGTACATCCCAGTCTAAAATGGCAACACGATTAACTCCAGGCTGTTCTAGGGCGTAGAAAGCAGCGATCGCCGCATTAGAAAATAGACAAAAGCCCATCCCGGCATCACTTTCAGCATGATGTCCTGGTGGACGGGCTAGTACAAAAGCCGGATTTGCTGTTGCTAGTACGGTATTAACTCCATCCAACCAAGCACTGACTGCCAACAATGCCACATCATAACTACGTGGTGAAACTGGTGTATCTCCATCCAAATAACCGCCACCAGTGGAGGCGATTTCCCAAACTTTTTTAATGTAGGTTGGAGTATGGGCTTTTACTAACATAGGCATCAGCAACGGATTATTTGATGCTGGTGTAGGCGATCGCCATGCAATTTTTTCTGCAAACGCAGCCGCTTTTAAGGCATTAACGATCGCTGTCAAGCGTTCTGGTTTTTCTGGATGGTAAATCCCAGTTTTGTGATCGAGAAACTCGTCAGAATAGATGACTGGCAGCATAGGGTGAAACAGGTTGGCAGCAAGATACGAATGCAATTGTAACCTGACTAATCTTTGGTAAAGCCAATCATTTCATCTGTTGGTTCATCAAGCATTTCCGGTACTAAAGCTTGGTTACCCCGACGTTCCTCTGCGGATTGTTCTCGAATAACATCGTCCATTTTCGCAGGGTGTTTAATTTTATCCCGCAACTCTGGGCTTAATTGCGATGCATCAGTATCTGGATTCATCTTTTCGGCTTGACTAGGAACTGTTTCTTTATTCATCATCATTTCCCAAACTAATACGCCAAGCTTAAATTCTCTTGTGGCTAGGTACACACTATCTTGGGGCTTAAATCCTGTTTACAGACACAAAGAAAGGCAACAACCCTCTTGAGATTCAAGATGATTCACCGAAGCCAATAGCTCAAACCATAGAAATCGTAAAGATTCAGTATTTTTTGTTTCACAATAGGGAATTAAGCAGTGCTACCAAATAAGCCTGCGACTGGCAATCAAACTCAACGTTGGACATTTTTGCAACTTTTTGGATTGGCAAAGCGTAATCCTCTGATGATTTCACGGTGGGTTTTATGCTGGGTAGGTGTGGGGACTATTTGTGGTCTATTTACTGGTTTGTACTAAAATTTTCTAGAACTGATCGTTCATTATCACTCTATTCTTTACTGGTGTTTGCGTAGGCAAAGTAGTAGCAATTTTAATTTTGGGGAATCAATCCTGCCCTTGCCATGATCTTTACAATGGCAGTTGAGAATGCAGCAGTAACGCGCACACCTATCAGTACCACTTTGCTGCTATCGAAACTGACTAACTTCAGTCCATTCACACCCATCCTTTTTGCAAGTTTGACAGGCTTTTTTTGCCCTCAAAGTTCCCTTAATTGCATCTGAGCTTAAGAACCAGAAAGAAGCTACTAATTAAATAGCTTAATTAGCCAACAAAACGTTATTCCTGAAACTTTTTGAGGAAATCTTACTGTGTTGCAAAATATTTAGCAATTTCTGCACGACTTAGAGGTATAACTGTTGCTCTTGGTCGGATCGGCTGTAACATAGCGTTCAGACTGCACCTTGAATTACTAGCTTTTCTATATACGCAACCAAAAGTTATACCAGGTATCCGGAAGTAATCGCCGATTTTTAGTTGTTGGAAGGTCATTAGATCCTCAAAAATCTTAGGAGGTAACGGTTATGAAAGTAAAAACTGATCGAACTTAATTTACACCGTTATCTTAACCTTGCTTTGTTTTCTCTGTGTTTGGGAAATTTTCACTATTAATAAGGCGTTTAATAAGGCGTTTCATGAGACGGCTGAGTTAGCTCTCCCCGGCAAAAAAAAGCAATATGTGCTAGAATTGTATCAAAATATCGCAATTATTCAAGAGTATTTTGGAATAATTTTGCGTTTCGTCAAGTATAAAGGCTAAAATCTGCGATTTTTGGAGTTTTTTAGGTTATGACAACCTCACAGGAGAGGATTATCCCGACAGATCTGCGGAACGAAATGTCCCGGTCTTATCTGGAATACGCCATGAGTGTGATTGTGGGTCGGGCGCTGCCAGATGCCAGGGATGGTCTGAAACCTGTGCATCGTCGCATCCTCTACGCAATGCACGAGCTAGGTTTGACCCACGATCGCCCGTTTCGGAAATGCGCCCGTGTGGTGGGAGAAGTGTTAGGTAAATATCACCCCCACGGCGATACAGCAGTATATGATGCCTTGGTGCGGATGGCGCAGGATTTCTCCATGCGATCGCCCTTAATTAACGGCCATGGCAACTTCGGTTCAGTAGACAACGATCCGCCAGCGGCAATGCGATACACAGAATGTCGCTTGCAAGCTTTAACTAGCACAGCCCTACTGCACGACATCGAATCGGAAACCGTAGACTTTATCGATAATTTCGACGGTTCCCAGCAAGAACCAACAGTTCTGCCATCACGAATTCCGCAATTGCTGCTGAATGGTTCCTCTGGGATTGCTGTGGGTATGGCAACCAACATTCCTCCCCACAATTTAGGCGAACTAATCGATGGTTTAGTAGCGCTGATTCACAATCCAGAAATTACTGATATCCAGTTAATGCAGTATATCCACGGCCCAGACTTTCCGACTGGGGCGCAGGTTTTGGGAACGGCGGCGATTAAAGAAGCTTACACTACTGGGCGTGGTTCGATTACCATGCGCGGTGTCGCTAATATCGAAACTATTGAACAACGAGGACGCCCCGAAAGAGAAGCAATTATCATCACTGAGTTGCCTTACCAAACCAACAAAGCGGCATTGATTGAAAAAATTGCTGAGTTGGTAAATGATAAACGCATTGAGGGAATTGCGGATATTCGGGATGAAAGCGATCGCGATGGAATGCGAATTGTGATCGAACTCAAGCGCGATGCCTATCCCCGTGTTGTACTCAACAACCTCTACAAGCAAACCCCACTGCAAGCCAACTTTGGGGCAAATATGCTGGCTTTGGTAAATGGTGAACCTCAGATACTCACCATTAAGCAGTTCTTAGAAGTCTTTTTAGATTTTCGGATTGAATCTATTATCAGACGCACACGCTACGAACTGCGAAAAGCTGAAGAACGCGACCATATACTGCAAGGGTTGTTAATTGCCTTAGCACATTTAGATGAAATTATTAACTTGATTCGTCATGCATCTGATGCACCCACAGCCAAAGGTGAGTTAATTACAACTTATGGGCTTTCGGAAATGCAAGCAGATGCGATTTTGCAAATGCAACTGCGGCGGTTAACTGCCTTAGAAGCCGACAAAATTCGCCAAGAACACGAAGACTTACAAGCACAAATTGCTGACTTGCAGGATATTTTGGCACGGCGGGAGAGGGTGCTGACAATCATAGAAACAGAAGTCACGCAAATCAAAACTAGCTTCGCCACACCTCGACGCACGGTAATTACTCATGCTGAAGGGGAAATAGATGATCGCGACCTGATAGCTAATGAAAAAGCGATCATTCTCCTGACACAGCAAGGTTACATCAAACGGATGCCAGTTAACACCTTTGAAGCTCAAAGCCGTGCTACTAGAGGCAAAGCTGCGGCCAAGGTAAAAGATGATGACACTGTTGAGCATTTCTTGACTTGCTGCGATCATGATAGCGTTTTATTCTTTAGCGATCGCGGTGTTGTCTACTGCCTGAAAGCCTATCAAATTCCAGTTGGTTCCCGTACTAGTCGGGGGACACCAATTGTCCAAATGCTGCCGATTCCAAAAGAAGAAAAAATTACCTCGATTGTGCCGGTAGATGAGTTTACCAGCGAAGAATATCTGGTCATGCTCACTAAAGGTGGCAATATCAAGAAAACTGAATTGTCAGCCTTTAGTAACATTCGTGCTAATGGCTTGATTGCTATTTCCTTGGAAGAAGGGGATCAACTACGTTGGGTAAGACGCGCCAGGGTGGAAGATAGTGTAATTGTTGGTTCTCGTCAGGGGATGGCGATTCACTTTAGATGTAACCATGAACAACTGCGTCCTTTAGGTAGGGCAACTCGTGGAGTTAAATCCATGAAATTGAAGAATGGGGATGAATTGGTGGGTATGGATATCCTCCCAGCAGCCATTCTGGATACATTGAATACCGAAACAGAGGCGGAAGCCGATATTGAAGATATCATTGAAACCGAAGATATCGAAAACGAAGAGTCTACAGAAGTTCCAGCTAACGGTAGTATTGGCCCTTGGGTGCTAGTAATTACTATGGGCGGATATGGTAAACGAGTACCAGTTGCTCAGTTCCGGTTACAAAATCGCGCCGGACAGGGTTTAATGGCTACTAAATTCAAAAACCGCAAGAGTAAAGACCAATTGGCAACCTTACAGATTGTCAATTGTGATGATGAGATCATGATGGTCACGAATCGCGGTATTATTATCCGCCAAGCAGTAAATGCAATTTCTGTACAATCGCGATCGGCAACAGGGGTGAGAGTGCAGCGTCTAGATGAAGACGACGCCATTACTGGAGTAGCAATAGTTCCTCCTGATGCTGCTGATGCGGAAGAGGTGGAATAAAAAATATAAGGATAAAGGATGAAGTATGAAATATCAAACAAAAAAGTTACTTTCATCCTTTAGCCTTTACACTTTATCCTTCATCAGCGGAGTTTTGATGGGGCTGACTGTAGCCCCTATAGGCGCATGGTTCTTAGCTTGGATTGCCTTAGCCCCTCTATGGGTGTTAGTTGTCAGTTTTAAACAACGGAAAAAACCATCTCCCCTGCTCCTTGCCCTCATTTGGGGTATTGGTTATCACGGTTTTGCTCTATCCTGGATTACTGGCATCCATCCGATGGATTGGTTGGGTGTTCCTTGGCTAGCAAGTTTGGCAATCACCCTATTTTGTTGGACATTTGTTAGCCTTTGGGGAGCAGCAATAGCAGCTGTTTGGGCAGCTTGCATGGTTCGTTTTGTCGAACACAAGCCTCTGGTGCGTGTTCTAATTGGTACAGCTATTTGGTGCGGCTTAGAGGGGCTTTGGAGCGCCGGGGCTTTATGGTGGAGTTCTCTTTCTTACACCCAAAGCCCGCATAATTTGGTAATTTTACACCTGGGTCAACTTTCTGGCCCTAGTGCCATCACATCTGTAATTGTTGCTGTGAATGGCTTAATTGCTGAGGGATGGATTAACCGCAAAGATACGAAGAATCAGTTTAATAAATATTTAGTGATAGCGGCAGGGCTATTCATTACTTTACACCTTATCGGATTTAGCTTATACAGCACTCTCATTAGCAAATCACCAGAAACAGCCTTAAAAGTAGGAGTTGTTCAAGGCAATATCCCCAACATCATTAAACTGCGACCAGAAGGTCTGCGTCGTGCCATTACAGGCTACACCGAGGGTTATTTAACTTTAGCTGACCAAGGTGTAGATGCAGTTCTTACTCCAGAAGGAGCCTTACCTTTTTTTGTACGTAACTTGAGTACAACTCCCATAATTTCAGCAGTACGGGAAAAGGGTGTAGTTGCTTGGATTGGGGCTTTTGGAGAACGAGGACGTAGCTATACAAATAGCTTATTTACTTTTGCTGGAAACGGCGAAGTTTTTAGCCGCTACGATAAAACCAAGCTAGTACCATTGGGGGAATATATTCCTTTTGAGGCGATTTTAGGTCAACTCATTCAGCGCTTGTCACCATTAGATGAACACCAAGTTCCTGGTTCACCAAATCAGCTAGTGGACACCCCTTTTGGTCGTGTTATTGTCGGTATCTGTTACGACTCGGCTTTTTCGGAACAATTCCGCCGTCAAGCTGCTTCGGGTGGGCAATTTATTTTGAGTTCTTCTAACGATGCCCATTACAGCGCAGCCATGCCATTCCAGCATCATGCACAGGATATCATGCGGGCAATTGAAACTGATAGATGGTCGGTACGGGCGACTAATACAGGATATTCAGCTTTTATAGATCCTCACGGTAGAACATTGTGGATATCTGGATATAATACCTACGCAACTCATGCCGAAACGATTTATCAAAGGCAAACGCAGAGTTTATATGTGCGTTGGGGTGATTGGTTGACACCCTTGTTGTTAATAGCTGCTGGCGGAGTTTGGCTGGTGCATTTGAAAATGCAACGCAGTTGAGAAAAGTAATTATAGGTTTACTGCGGAACTTGGCTTAATTAGCAGAAGCAGGATCGGGGACAAATAAAATTTTTGAATTATATCATGTCCATTCAAATAACCGTCATTGCGACCGTAGGGCAGCAATACCAAAAGCATTGCGATTGCGTCGTTTCACTTCGTTCCACTCGCAATGACATTAAGGGTGATTTGCCGGACATGATATTATTCATCTAAAACTCAGGACTTACGCAAAATTATGAAGAAACGAACCGCATAGACGCGGAGCGGCTACTCTACACTTCGGGAACGGCTTCGCCGAACCAGAACGCTTTCAGCGAACCTGCGGGGTAGAGCGCAAAGTACGCAAAGAAGTAAGAGTTTTAGAGAGTTTTTGCATGAGTCCTAAAATTGCATTACTTGATTGATATATATTTCTACTTCTGTTCCGGCTGGTAGAAACCAAATATTAGTTCGTTGAGTCATTTGGGAGATTGCTTGCTGATTGCGTTGTGCAATTTGAGGAACTACAGTATTCATACCGCCCTCGAAAACACCAGCCACAACATTTCGTCGTGGGTTGGTATTGCTAACGATAGTACCAGTGCTACTTGTAGTTACAACTTGAGCTTCAGTCCGATTAAATAACTCTGCTGCTTTGCCAAGTCCCCCTAGAACAAAGAGTCCCATATCCATCCCCATAATAGATGACCCGTGATTTGGAAATTGCTTGGCGATGAGAGGTTTACCTTGAGGAGCACGAATCATCATCGCATTTTGCGGTAAGCTTTTTTCTGTGAGATTGCCATTGTCTTGTAAAATCAATGTGTTGACATCGAGCTGTAATAAGCCTTGTTCTGTAAGAGAACGAATTTCAGTTAATAACTCGGTGTTAGCAGGAATAGCGATCGCACCATCCACAGCTTTTAATGGTTCTTTCAAGCGCACAACAAATAAATTTTTTCTCTCAGTATTTGTTGGCTGATTCGTTTCTCCAAATACAGCTGTCGCCAACACAGCTTTCGCATGGCTCCCTACTGCTATGGATTTTTGGCCCTGCTGTCCTACTTGGCTCACCTTAGAAGATTGCTGCTGTTGAGTTTGTTCCGGCTTGGGATTTATTACCTGTTGCTGCGTCTGGTTGTTTGTTGGAGATTCTAGAGTTGTTGCATTCACATTAGGTTTAGCAGTAGCAGATACCTGACCGTAGCTACCTAACGTTGCTAATCTTTTCCAATCCTGAAATGGGTTTGGTTTAGGTGATGGATTTTCTGGGTTTGTAACTATCGGCTGAGGTAGAGGTAATAGTGAAGGTTGAGGAAGGAGGTTCTGTTGAGGATAAGGGGATCGAACAAGGCGCTCAACTGTAACTATTCGAGGTTGGTAAATTGTTGGTAAAGGTGTTGGTTTTTGTTGCGCCACCGTTAGTTTCTTTCGGGAATTAGCTGACGCTTCTAGCTGAGGAAGCGATGTTATTGTACTTCTAAGACTTTGTTGTGCTAGTTTCACGGCCTGTGCTTGTTCCGCCAAAGCTAGTTTTGTTTTGAGAGTTTCTATTTCTCCTTCTAGCTTTTGCAAATCAGATTGATTTGTGGGTTGCGATTGTATTACTGGAGGAACAATATTCTTATTTTTCGGTTTTTGATTAGTACCACTCATTAATTGCGATAAAAAACCACCAGCAAACAGAACTATAACCAAAGTTACAGTACCTACTACACCTAACTTAGCAAAGGGGTTAGATGATAGTGGTTGTTCTGTTTTCGCTTCTGGAGGTTGAACAAGTGATGGCTGCAAGGTAGCTGATTCTTCTACTAATTCGACGTTGGTTGATAAAGATTCATCTTCCAAACCAACTAATCTTGCCATTCGTAATTCCCAATCTGTTGTGCCTACTTCTAAGAGGTATTCGTTAGATGTAGGAGTTATTAAATCTTGTGTAGGAGTTTCTGAAGTAACTGAAGTTTTAGTCATAATAGTACGGTTTAGTTTTAATTTTCGGAACAGTCTTTATCTTTTAGTTCGCAACTGCTGCAATATTGCTCTATCTATGAAACATCAATAAATTAAGGTGAACAAATACTTACCAATTCAAAGCATTAGCGAAATTACCTGTTAAATACCACGCAGCGAAGCGGCTAATTGGCGTGCAAATTCCGAATTTACTTCATATTTATCATGGTAATGCTGAATATCTTGTTTGGGAAAAAAATGTCGGCTGCCACTCGCTGAACCCAACCAATTAATCTTGTTATCAAGTTTTGTGGTATTTATGATAGGTTGGCTTTGTATAGCAATACGGTTTTAAGCGTAAAAAAATGTGGTGATTAAAATTACTTACTTATAGGCATTCCAGACATTTTCTTTCTTACGGCTGATTTAGGATTGCTATAGTATTTGATTGGTTGAAAAAAACTCTTGCTCTTGAGGCATAACGCTTTGCTTGCTTTTTCTGATGTATTTCTCAAGATCAACTATTTGCTGGTATCACCAATTACAAATCCTGTAAGTACATCCGCAATTGTGACTGCTACAACTACTAATAAAGGTGTTCTGGCTATATTTTGCCAATCTTCATCTTTACGCACTGCGTTGACTACTCCTATTAAGGCAACTGCTATGTACAGTAAGTAAAGTGCCCGTAGTACATTAAATACTAATCCTACTGCTGCTTGGGTGCCGCTATTTGTGCTTGCTCCTTGTGTTAGGGTATTTTGAAAAAAGTCTTCAGCTTTCTTAAAAAATTGCGCTTGTGCTGGTAGTGCGAAGTAATCTAGCCAAAATACACTTAACAGCAATAATGCTGCTATTGCTTGTATGGCGATCGCCCATCGCTTTGATATCTTTAAGTTTTCTCCTATCTTGTGCGTTATTATTGCTATCCAACTTCCTACTAGTAAGCACATTACTAGTATCGGACTTTTCAGGCTGATTGCACTCAACAACACTCCACTCGCCGCCAAAAAGGGTACTGATTCTACAAGGGTAAAACGCCAAGATTCTAGTGTCGCTCTTAATTTGTGGGGTTTTTTCACTATGTTGTTAGCGAAAGTTGTGAAAAAGTTTCTCCGATGAGAGCTTTGCCCAGACATTCGTAAATTACCTTTTTGATCACAATTATCACTTGAGTTTAAGATTATATCAAAACTTTACACAAATCAAAATATCTTTATATAATAAGTGTGCTTTTACAGGCAACGCTTTGATATGTAATGTGTTTTGCAATTAGAGCGGCTAATTTTTTTATTTCAATAAATTTACAAATTATTTGAAGAAGAAAATATAGCTAAAGTATGATGACTACCTCATGTTTGAGCGCCATTAGTTATGAGCTAGTCTCCCGAAAGACCGATACTGAATTCAAGTGGGGAGTCTAACAAGCCATCAAGCTTTGGAAACAGATAGTATTCTGTCCCAAACGTTGCTTGACAAGACAGACAGAGCTTTTAAAAACGACATTAGCAAAGCGTTAACCGCACTTGTACCCGCTAAGGTGAAGAATCTGCACTTAAATAATGTCATTGAGATCCTTAGATAGATATTAAGTAACTCTGATAAATAAACTAATCAACTTTTATTAAGGTTGGGTAATGATTTGTTTAACTATTAATTAGTTAATGCCAAAAATTAATTTATTTCAAAAACAAAATTTTGCAAAAAAAAATAAGTTATATATAAATTTTAAGATATTAAAATATGAATTTTGATTATCAAATAGCTATAGTTAACAGCAAGGTGTTCATAATTGATAAATTGTAATTCGTAATTAAATTGTAAGTATGAATGGTAACATTTAGATTTGTTAGTTGAAAATTCTTTGATGTGAACAGTAACATTCGCCTACAGATGATTCTGGCTGATACACCAGTGGGTAAGGTATTACCTGCTATAGCCCAACTTAATCTGCCTGATTGGTGGTTAGCAGGGGGTGCGGTACGCAATACAGTTTGGCGTTCAATTTTTGGTAATGATTGTGAATTATTGATCAAAGATTTTGATATTGCATTCTTTGATTTTCAGGGAAACCGTTCCCAAGAACTAGCAGCGAAAACAACTTTGACAGAACAGTTTCCTAATAAGCAGTTTGATGTGAAAAATCAAGCTAGTTTTGCTCGTTGGCGTCCTGGCCGTAGACCCTACAATAGTACAGAGGATGGTATTACCGAATGGTTACATACTGCTACTGCTGTTGGAGTGCGGCTAGATGCACAAGGGCAATGGCAATTTTTTACTCCCTATGGTTTGGATGATTTGTTTTGTGGTATTGTCCGACCTACACCTGTACATATCTATAATCCTGATGCTCAAAACAAGGCATCTGGTTTTGTGCAAAAGTGTCCTTATTTGCAATTAGCGTAACTGGAAATCTCTCAGGTGAAATATTTATTTTCGATAAACCACATAGGACAGAGAAAACGCATAGCCAGAACTCAAATAATTAATGTATCTACTACTAAGATAATTGAATATTGATTAGCGATCGCCTAATCAATAAACTGTTTTTTAGCCAATAGTTTGCTCTCAAAGCGACTATAAACAATTTGAGTAGGATACCAAGTCGAAAACCAGTACAAATCTTGAATAACCTCTTGAGAGTTATTTTGATCTACCTTAAAGCTAACTAGAGCTAAGTTATTTAATCCTACTACTTCTCGTCCATTTTGAAACCAAGGTGCTTTCCAAAACATTAGACGCTGTAACTTTCTCCATTTATCTTTTCTGGCTTGTTGTTTGGAAGTTAATAACCAAAGCGGATTAATTCCAAAGTCAGCAATTTGGGCGTTTTGTCTAGGAACCCATTCTAATACACAATTCCAGTCAGATTTCTGTTGTGAAAAGCTATAGCGTCGAAATTGTCTGGCTGAAAGTTCTAACATATTTAATGGATTAAACCATCCTATCCATCGCCGCACTCTTTCTGGTAAAAGCCAGTCTTTAAGCCGTGTATGAATTAATCGCGTAATAGTTTCTTCATTTTTAAATGGGCTAGCAGTTAACTGCACTAATACAGAATCCTCTTCAGAAATCGGAGAAGTTTTAGCATAAAATAAGCGGACAACAGAACTATAATGAATATCTCCAGATAGAACAACAATTTGTTGACGTTGCTCAAACAGAGTAGTGAGAAATTTGGCTAACGCTTCAGAATTAATATTCCAGGCATCTCCAACATCTGCGGCAAATACTTTATCGCGTCGCAGCTGCCAATAGTGAATCCAATCTATTACTTTTAGACCAAATAGATTTGTAGGTGCAACCACAAATGTGATTGGGATGTGAGGTTTTTCGGTGGCTTCATGGGCTAGAGGCCCAGAGAGTTGGCGCTCAAAGGCTTGTGGGCATAGCAGCATTGGTGGTGCTGTCGGTTTTTGATCAGCAGGGTAACCTCGCCATGTGCGTGTATCTAAAACAATCACTTCATGGCAATGACTTTTTATTGTATAGTTCCAGGTGAGTGCCTCAGAATGTCGAGCTAAAACCAACACTGAACTATCTAAAACAAATTCTGGTAAGTCTGTATGTGGATTAATAGGTGGCATCCCTAAATAACGAGCGATCGCATCACAAGCCGCAGCATCCGTTCCTTTGGAAGCAGACCAGTCCTCAGCCGCCGCCAATAATTTTTCGCCGGGTTGACCAGCTGCAAATTGTTTAGGAGTATTACCCCATGCTTGAAACACCGCATAGGCTAACAGCGCATTTTGAACAGTTCTTCGCCCCAAAGGACGTCCTAGTACCCGTAAACACCAAGCTTGGTTGAGGTTCCAATCGTCGCTGACATCATGGTCATCAAAGATACTGTACATGGGTATATTTGCTAGGGCACGCCGCACTTTCCAGAGGGTATGAATGAATTGCCGCATATCCCGAACTTCCCGATCCCACTGGCGGCTGACTCTACGGCTAGCCATCATCTCCCGTCCTTTAGGAAAAGTGATCGGCCAACACACTGGAGACCATGACAATAAATAAGATGCGTAATACTCACCAAGACTGAGTAAATGACTTTTGACCTTGGTGTGTTTATTGTGTAAACCCGCAGTGAAACCAGCCTGTTTAGTCGCTACCTCTGCTCGATTTCCGGGAAGCAGCTGCTTTGGTGTGTAATAACTAGCATCTGTAGGCTGCTGTTGAGTAAATGGAAGCCGTTCTTCCCAGCCTAATAACACATCACCAAGCTGAGTGGAAACCCACAATAGCGGATCAGCAACATCATCACCATAAATTTGGTCACCAGTGAGGAAGAGTTGATGGGGGCGTTGTCGCGGTTTATTTGCTGCTTCCTCGATCAGGCAATCTAAAATGGGCAGTGCATCGAACCCATCACCGTGGGGTTTACGACAGGAACCATGTACAATGCGTAAATCTTGAAAACTGGTTGGTGGTAGAACAAATGTTGGTTTTTGATGTTTAAAATAGCTGATGTTGACGTTGGGAAAGCGGTTTGATTGCAAGGCTTGCTGTAATGTTTGCTGTGTCTGGGAGGATTGGTCAGTAAACTGGAGGTCGTATGCATATATGCGATCGCTACTCAAATGATACTTACCCGCAGATTGAGCCGTTACTGCAACAATATGCAGTGATTTTCCCAATGCAAAGGTAAAGCGTCTTCCTTCCAATAAACAATTTGTGACTACCGTACCGTTATTTGCTGTGTCATAAACCTTGAGTTCTACCTGACAAGGCCGTTTGAGCGCAATCCAGACTGTGACTGATTCGGGTTCTGTGTGTTGTAACATTGGCCCCGCCAAAATTAGCGGTAGTTCTTGTAAAAACTCGTCTCCAGATTGGTAGTTCATTACAAACTGTGCAAACTTCCTTCAAACCGTATTGCAATTGGTGCGTGTTTTTCTGTGCAAAGCTTGACGGTGAACTTCTTTTATAGTACAAAAATACTACAAAAGTTCAGTTTTTACATCAGAATTTCACACTCTCAACTGAAAAATAGCACCTCTACGCCTACAGGAGAGCAAATTTAATGAAGTTATCTAAGATAGACTTGAGCAACTTAATTGCGATCGCTCAGTCTGATGGATATTTACAGTTATTGCTTGATCGAGGCGACGAAATAGCGAATTGCTTCTGAGCAAGACTGATACTGCCACAACGGTACTCACAACACTTGCAATGGTAATGCTTAACTTCTTGCTCATTTTTGAAGTCCTTTGTAGTAGAAATAAAAAATTGTCTAATTTAAGTAAGTAACTTTTTTTAAGCGTTAAAATTTCCTCATACAAGCAGAAGATTGAAGGTTAAGGGAAACAAAAGGAGGCTGCCCAATCAGCATTTTCTAGAGGATGTAGGTGGCTTAAGCCACGACCGTACAAAAAAGGTACTCCGCACTAGCTCTCAAAACCATTGCCATTGGTTGTTTGCAGTTCGCTACACCTAGTACTAGCTGAAACCGCTACTTTTGTCTTCGATTTCAAAAATTTGCGGTTGATTGACTTTTTTGGTTGATTACTTTGTCCTGGTGTCACATAAAAGATTGCGAGATTGATGGTATTTTATTTTTGCACAAACTCCTTTATCTCAATCGCGATACAAGTTATGACACTCAATTTATATTTACTGCGACATGGAGAAACTACTTTTAGTCAAAGTGGTAATTTCTGCGGTGAAACTGATGCGGAATTGACTTCTTATGGGATGCAGATGGCATCCGGTTTTGCCGATGTTTATCAAAAATTGAAGTGGGAGGCTGTTTATGTTAGCCCGATGAAGCGCACAATTGCAACTGCCAAGCCATTTTGTGATGCTATTGGTATGGATATGCAGTTGCGTGACGGACTTAGAGAAGGTAGTTACGGCGAATGGGAAACTAAGAGTAAATCGTTTGCCAAAGAGAATTACGCAGAAAACTATGTAAAATGGTTGACAGAACCCGCTTGGAATGCACCACTAGGTGGAGAAACTGCGGTAGATATTGCTAACCGTTCTATGCCTGTAATTGCTGAAATTCAAGAAAAACATCCCCAAGGTAATGTTTTAGTAGTTTCCCATAAAGCCACGATTCGGATTATGCTTTGCAGTTTACTGGGAATTGATTTGGGACGCTATCGCTATCGGGTGAATATTTTGGTTGCGTCGGTAAGTATGGTTAAATTTGACGTTAATGGCCCTTTGTTAGAAATATTAGGCGATCGCCATCATATACCCGATCATATTCGCTCTCGTCCGGGAACATAATACTCCTTACGGGAGCATCCCACTTTTTATTCACCAAGCAAAGATTAATCCATTAAGATAAGCACAACGATGAGCAATAACTTGAGGAACATTCTCTAACTTCCATTTTGCGCCGGAAATTTTAGTTCGACGGTCAAGTTGTTTAACAGTAGATTCAATTGCGCCGGAACCAATAGAGCAAATTTGCTTGGCTTGGTAATATTGATAATTGAGGATGCGGTGTCTATGTTTCTCAAGGGAAACACAAAAATTAAGAGCTTGTTTGAGCTTATAGTCCGTAAAGCGGGCAACTGCATCATCAACTTTTCCTTTCCACAGAAGTTGTTTGACTATGTTTATTCTTCTCATCGAACCGCTCATTTTATAATGGTTTTCCATGAGGTGGAACAAGTCTTGTATTTCACGTCGCTTATGTTTGGGTGTAAACTCGCGGACAATATTCCAAATTCCATCATGGTGAATAGGCTTGATGGTACGCGACTTTTCAGAATAGGTTAGCCTTTTGTGGGAGTATGTCAAGTACCTATCAAGTCTCTAAAAGATGGTTCTCCTGCAATCTCATCAAAATCTATATCTGTTGCAGCTTCTTCCTTATATCTGGAGTTTAGTTTGATCGCTTGTTGTAGATTTTCTAAAGCTAGTTGTAATTTTTTTTGTAATGCATAACAGGCTGCTTTATTATAATAGGCACTGGCATAATCTGAATTAATTTCTAATGCTCGATCAAAACTAGCGATCGCTTCTTCATCGCGTCCTAGTAGCACTAAAGTGTATCCTCGTTTATCCCAAATTTTAGGAGATTCGGGTTGGAATTGTAGCGCTTTGTCAAAAGAAGCGAGCGCCTCTTCGTATTCTTCTAATTCTACTAAAGATAGTCCGCGATTTAACCAAGCAACTCCATCATCAGGTTTAACTTTGACGGCTTGATTAAAGGATTTAAAAGCTTGTTTATGTTGTCGTAAATTACCAAAAGCAACACCGCGATCGCACCAAGCTTGATGATAATCAGGTTTGATTTTTAATGCTTGATTGTAAGAGGCGATCGCGTCTTCATAGCGTTTCAGCCTTCCTAAAGTTAGACCACGCTTAAACCAAGTCACAGCGTCATCAGGTTGGATTTTAACTGCTTGGTCATAAACTGCGATCGCATCTTCGTAGCGCTTTTCAGAAAACAAAATATCTCCCTCTTGTACATATTCATTAGCAGATACTGGCGATGATTCTGGTAATTCCTCTACTTTTTCCTCTGAAATAGGTAGAGGTGTAATTTCCGACAGTTCTTCTATAATTAAATCCTTGCGTTGTTGAGCATCTAGCTGTAATTCCGAGAGTTGCGATACAAACTCTATTTCTAATTTCTCTAACTTCTCTAAAATTAAAAGCTTTTGTTCTTGAGCATTTAATTGTAATTCTGAGAATTGAGATGTCAATTCGGAACCAGAGTGTTCTAAATTTTCAATAATTAATTCTTTTTGTTTTTGAGCATCAATCTGCAATTCAGTAAGTTGAGTAGCAAATTCCGACTGCATCTTTGCTAAATCTTCAAACAATTTATCTTTTTGCTGTTGAGTTGCAGATTGTAATTCTGTTACTTGTGATTTAAATAGAGCTTCTAATTCTGCAAGATTTAACAAAATTGTATCTTTCTGCTTTTGAGCAGCACTTTGGAATTCGGCTAACTGTGCGGCAAATTCTGCTTGTAATTTAGTGGAATTCCCAATAAATGTATCCCTTTCTTGTTGGTTATCTGACTGCAATTTTGATAATTGTGATAAGAGTTCAGACCTTGATGCTTCTAAATTCTTAATAGTAATATCGTTGTTTTGTACTGCATTTAGCTCTAAATTAGACAATTTTTCTGCTAAATTAGCTTCTAATTTCTCTAAATTCCCAAAAGTTGTGTTGCTTTGGTTTTGAGCATCCAACTGTAGTTGAGATAGTTGTGAAACAAATTCAGATTCTAGATTTTCTAGATTTTTCTGTATATTTTTAATTTCAGCTTCTAATTGCGTTATGATGTTTTCCTTGGTTTGCGATAGCTCAGATGTAATCAGAGATAAATTTTCTTGCTCGCTTTTGATTTTTTGTTGTAAAGTATTAGCTTCTTTCTCTAATTCATTAGTTATATTTTTAGCTTCTCGGATGGCATTTTCCGCTTCTTGCTTCACAATGGTTAGCTGACTTTGCAATTTTTCTAGCCCTTGTAGCTGTTCCATAGCCCTATCAACAATTTCGCGGATTGCTACTCGCCTAAAGAACCAAAATAAAGCAATTATTGCAACTGGAAATAGGCTCAATATTACTAACCAGACATTGAGCAGAATCGTGGTGCGTCCAAAAGAGCGATTAAAATCAGATTGAACTTCGTCTCTAATGCGCTTTTCTTCTCGCAGTCGTGCTAATTCTTCTCGCTCTTGATTCGATATTACTGGAGCAGGAGTTAATGTTGGAGATACAGATGGTGTAGTTTGTCCACTGGCTTTATCAATAGATAGTATTAAGGGTGAAAAGAGAATAACGCTTTGAAAAACTAAAGCGTAGACAATTGGATTCTTGCTCTTCATAAAAATCATCCCTATCCGTTGGCCAGCTTTTAACGTGGCATACCTCTCTCCAATCTATAACAGAATATTAGGCCTCTTGCATAAGTGGTTATCATCGGCGTTTATCGACGGTTAAATATTCATTCTTGGGATTTTTGCAAGAAGTCTGTTAAGTTGTGGAAACTTGACAGGAACAGTAAGTCAGGAATTATCGACTTGATTGGTGTAATGATAATTAGATATTTATATTCTGCTTGACAAACTGGAAGTTATCTGAGTTTTTTTAATTTTAGCATTGGATATCTAAGCCCAGATATTTTTATATGTCTACCTTAAGGTGGTTATGTTATTTGATAATTTTCGGCGCAGGCTGCGTCAAGAAGCCCAAATATGGCAAGATGAAGGACTTATTAATGCCGAACTGTACCAACAACTGGCGCAAAGGTATCAATTTAATCATTTAGAAACTGCTGCTCGCGATCGCTTTGTTTTTATTTTGATTGCTGTGGGAGCAATCTTGTTAGGCTTGGGTGTGATTACTTTTGTAGCTGCGAACTGGCAAGCTTGGAATCGAGAAGTCAAGTTAACAATACTGTTAAGTTTATTCCTGACAACTAATATTGCTGGTTTCAGCTTGTGGCGAAAACCCACAAGCACCAGAAAACGCCGTCAAAAAGTCTTTGGAGAAGGCTTACTAATTTTAGGCGCGTTGACAATAGGCGCAAACATGGCACTGTTGGCGCAGATGTTTCATATTGGCGGTTCCAGCTATGAACTATTTGTAGGTTGGGGATTGGCTGTTTTGCTAATGGCCTATAGTCTGCGCTTAACTTCCTTGGGTATCCTGTCCCTGATTTTGCTGCTAATAGCTTATTGGACGGGATTGTGGGAATGGTACTCTGTACGAGATGATCTGACACTGGGACGGCTGGTAATCACACATTTTCCCTTAGTTTCAGGGTTGCTGTTTGTGCCTTTAGCTTACTGGTGTCGTTCTCAGTGGATTTTTAGAATTGCAGCGATCGCAATTGTCATCTCCTGGCAATTCCATTTCAAGTCACTGCAAGTAGTATCTTATATAGACGCTCCACCTTGGATTGCTATAGCCGCTTTTAGTCTGTTACCAGCATTATTGTGGAGTTATGATGACTTGTTATTTAGGCGCACTTCTAGGCTGTTTCAACCGTTTGCACAGACATTAGCGCTAGCAGTTTTAAGCATCAGCTTTTATATCCTGTCCTTTCGCTGGTTGTGGGAAGCTCGATCTGTCGGTTATCAAAATGAATTAAGGAATAGTTCTCTAGCAACTTGGCTACCGTTAATAGATGTGGCAATTTTTACAGTTTTAGCTATCTGGCAATGGTGGCATTTGCTCCGACCAAAACACAACCAAAGGTATCAGAAAGTTGTTATTAAGAATATGCTGATTGCTGGCTTAATTGCGATCGCTGCTTTAATAATCTTCATTCATCAAGTTGTTACTCCAATTCCAGCCATTCCCATCTTTGTTTTTAATCTCCTGTTGGCAGTTTTAGGTTTTGGATTAATCTGCGAAGCACTGGAGTTAGGACAAAGACGTGCTTTCTGGGGCGGGATAGTCTTATTAACACTACAAATTATCAGCCGGATGCTGGAATATGACACTGGCTTATTGTTCAAATCTTTGGTTTTTGTTTTGTGTGGTGCTGTTGTCATAGGCTCTGGGTTGTGGTTTGAGCGCTATTTGTCCTCTTTACCAGCTGCATCGCCTTCTGAAACTCACCATTCATGAGGTGTCAAATTATTTTTATGAAAACTAATCAAGCGTTAACTTTAGAAACTGAATCTTCTCAAAAGCCTATAGCCGTTTGGCGATTTTTGATTCCTTTACTAATTCAAGCAGGATTAATTTTAGCTATACCAGCACAATCGGTTTACACAGTTGTTACAGGTAAAACAGCAATCTTGCAAACTTTACCTGTAGATCCTTACGATTTGCTGCGTGGTTACTCGGTAACGCTAAATTATGAAGTCTCCCGGTTAAGCACTTTAAAAAAACTGCCTGGTTGGACAGATTTAGTCAAGCAACATCCTGGTACAAACAAAGAATACGATCCTTTAGCGCCAGGAACCATTGTGTACGTTATTTTAGAAGCGCAAAAATCTTCTAATGGAATTCCTCAAGCTTGGAAACCTGTGCGAGTGAGTGGACAACTCCCGAATTCTTTACCTGCAAATCAGCTCGCCTTAAAAGGTTTATATACTCGTGATAATTCAATTACTTACGGTTTAGAAACCTACTACATTCCAGAAGATCAGCGGCAAGATATTAACAACGATATTGCCAAAGCTCGCCCCAGTAAACCCGGAGAATCACAACCGATAGTAGTGGAAGTTAAGATAAATGCCCAAGGCCAAGCTGTACCGATCAGTATGTGGGTACGCGATCGCAAATATCATTTTTAACTAAGTTAGCATTGCTATTTTTTATAAAAACTTGAGATCAACATTTCCCAAATGCTACCGTCTACAGGTGATATAGGATTTTAAGGGATTTTCAAAAATGAAGTGTAGACGAAAAGTGGCTTGTAACAATAAATCACTGATCAGTGTCAGCTTGATATCTGCCTTTCTTGCGCCTTATTCTACTATTGTTGCCGCACCACCGAGAACCCCAGATAAAACCGTAAATTGCGAAATTTTAGCTGTGGGAGGTGGACTCTCCGGCGTTGCTACTGCTTACGAGGGGTTACTAGCAGGACGAACTGTTTGTCTAACAGAAATTACTGACTGGCTGGGAGGACAAATTTCTTCTCAAGGGACATCAGCATTAGACGAACGCCCAACTCAGCGTTCTCTCCAATTTTATTCTCGCGGTTACTTAGAATTACGCAATCGCATTCAGCGTAAGTACGGTGAACTCAATCCTGGTGACTGCTGGGTAAGCGACTCCTGCTTTTTGCCTCGTGATGCTCACACCATTTTGACTCAGATGCTCAAAGATGCAGAAAAAAAGGGCAAAGGCAAGTTGGAATGGTTCCCAAACACGGTAGTAAAAGACTTAGAAATTAGTACTGATGGGAAGATAATTAATAGTGCGATCGCTATTCAACATCAACCAGCCAAAGGCGCGCCGCCACTCAACACTTTTTCTTTATCTCAAACCATTGAAGATGCTTATCGCTACAGCAACTCATCCCGCTTTACCAAAACGATTATCCGCTTCGTACCCAAGCAAAATAAAGGAACCTCGAATTGGTATGTTGTAGATGCAAGCGAAACTGGAGAAATTATTGCCCTTGCTGATGTTCCCTACCGATTAGGTATTGATGCGCGTTCCTACTTAGAGCCTTCAGCATCTAGTAACCAAAACGACCCCTATTGTACTCAAGGCTTTACATATACTTTTGCAATGGAGGCAACTAAGGAACCGCAACCCCAGAAGATGCCTCCATTTTATTTACAGTACTCGCCATATTTCAGCTATGAATTACAGCGATTAGCAAACTTTGACTTAGTTTTTACCTACCGTCGCATTTGGAGTCCCAGAAAAGGACAACCAGCAAAATTCGGCGGTGTTAGTTTTTCTGCCTCCACCCCTGGCGACATCTCCATGCAAAACTGGACATGGGGTAACGATTACCGCCCTGGAACTCCTGCTGATAACTTAATTTACACTCGCCAACAGTTGCAAAGTACCGGGCAGTTGCAGTCTGGCGGTTGGATGGGAGGACTACGCACACAAAGCCTTCGTAAAGGTGAGGAAAATGCCCTCTCGTATTACTTCTGGCTAGTAGCTGGGACTACAGATTCCCAACTGGGGGACGGTGTGAAGCAGCCGCAAACAAACAACCGCTTGTTATCAGGTTTAAATTCCCCCATGGGGACAGTGCATGGCTTATCGAAATATCCTTATATGCGAGAGGGACGGCGGATTATTGGCCGCCCCAGTTGGGGACAATCATCTGGCTTTACTATTTGGGAAATTGATATTTCCCGCCGCAACTACAATGATGAGTATTACCGCAAGACTCTGCCAGCAGATATGTATCGCCAGTTAAGAGCAGCACTGGCAGGTTTAGAAGCAACATCGGTAATTACTGGGCAAATTTCACCAGACAAAGCAATGCGGCGGACTCGTTCTACCATCTTCCCCGATGCTGTAGGTATTGGTCACTACGCCATTGACTTCCATCCTTGCATGACAAAAAGCCCCCCAGAAGCTCCTGGTAACACAGAACGTGCGGGTGAAAGACGCGGTGCTGGGCAAGCTTACCCCTTCCAAATTGCTTTGAGAGCAATGATTCCCCAGAAAATTGATAATTTGTTAGTGGGTGGTAAGAGCATTGCTACCAGCCACATTGCGGCTGCTGCTTATAGAGTCCATTCCTTTGAATGGTCTGCTGGCGCTGCGGCGGGGACTGTTGCAGCTTTTGCCCTCAACAATGCTATTGCACCTTACCAACTTGTAGATGATTTACCTAAATCAGAACCGCAACTCGAAGCTCTTAAACGTCTGTTAGAAAAAAATGGTAACCCCACTGCCTTTCCAGATACCTCAATTTTTAACCAAAAATGGGAGGATTGGCGGTAGGAAGACAATAAGGCAGAAGGAATCAGGGACAAGGAGAAGGGGAGACAAAAAGACAAAGAGAAAATATTTACAACTCTTTCACCTTGTCCCATAGTCGCCAAGCCTCCTTGTCCTCTTCCCTCCTGCCATCTGACTTGAGAGTGCTGAGTGCTGAGTTAAGAATAAGAATTTCTCTGCTTGTCCCCAGTCCCCAGCTAATAACGAATTCGAGGATCGACGTAAGCGTTTAAAATATCAATCAAAATACTGGCGCTTACGACGATCGCCCCGAAAAATACTAGTACTCCTTGCACTGTGGGATAATCGCGATCAGAAATTGCTTGATACAGCCGATTGGCTAACCCAGGCCAAGAAAATGTAACCTCAGTCAAAATTGCTCCACCCAGTAGAGAAGCAAAGGTTAATCCCAAGACTGTAATTACTGGAATTAAAGCATTTTTTAAAGCATGGGAAACTAAAATTTTGTTTTCTGGAATTCCTCTGGCTCTAGCGGCTTCTATATAATCTGCTTGTAGGGTTTGCTTTAAATTGACGCGCACAATTCGCTCAAAAATCCCACTGAGCAAAATTCCCAAAGTTAGGCTAGGAAGGGCGATATGGTGCAAGGATGTAAAAAACTGGCTGAAGTTACCGCCAAGTAAACTATCAAGTGTATACAAACCAGTGATATGAGCAGGAGGGGGAAGATTAGGTGGAAAACGGTTAGAGTTAGGAAACCAACCAAGTTGTACCGAGAAAATCAACTGTAGCAACATTCCTGCCCAAAACATGGGAAGTGCGTAGGTAACGATACCAAACAAGCGCCCCCCAACATCGATAGCTGTCCCCGGACGAGAAGCCGAAAGAGTACCAATTATAATTCCAACAACGAGCGCAACCGCCATACTACATACTGCTAACTCTACTGTCGCCGGGAAATATTGCCCAATTATGTCCCCAACATTCTGTCCCCGACTTGTTAAAGATGTCCCTAAATCAAAGCGCAGCAAGTTTCCCAAATAATTCAAATACTGTAGCCACAGCGGAAGGTCTAAACCCAATTGTTTGCGTAATTCCGCTTTGGCACTTTCTGGCGCACGTCCACCCAGAATCGCATCTGCTGGATCTCCCGGTGTAGCTCTAAGTAACAGAAATACAATAGTGATAATAGTTAATAGCTGAAGTGGTGCTAAAAGCACACGTGAAGCAATGTAATATTGTAAAGCTTTGGATCTAGACATATTTATTTAGTTATTGGTTATTAGTCATTAGCCATTTACACAACTTAAGATAAATGACTAATGACAATAGACAAAAAACAAAAACTACTTTTTAATCGACTTGTAAACTAGATTTTGAGTAGGATCAAGTTGTACATTGCTGACCCCTTTTCTAGCAAATACATAGTCTTTGTTTTGCCATAAAGGAACATAAGGCACATCAGTTGCAACTTGTGTTTGAATCTGGGTAAATATTTGCTTCCGCCTTTCAGGATTTTGTTCTTGACGTTGCTGATCAATGAGCTTATTGACGGCTTCATTATAATAGAAAGAACCTTGAGTTTGACTACCGCCATCTTCGCACCCCTTGGCAACGGAACCTTTCTGACAAGCCAAAAATGGTTGTACGTAATTATCAGGATCTAAAAAGTCTGGATACCAATCAAGCAAAGCAGCTGGATATAAACCCTTAGCGATGTCTTTATAAAAAGTAGCACCTTCTACTGTGCTGACTTCAAATTGCAGTATGCTATCCATTCTTTGATCAACAAGTGATTTCAGTGTCTGTGCTACCAAACTGCGACTAGCTGAACTTGCAGGATACCAAACTTGAACTTTTGCAGGCTTTTCTTTAGAGAAACCAGCGCTAGTTAATAATTGTTTAGCCTGATCAAATTGAGCATCGCCATATTTATCTTTAAATAAAGGCTGGGAAACATTAAACGTAGTGGGAATCATGCTGTAAAGTGCATCAGCTTGATTAAACAAAACTCGCGCATTTAAAAGTGGACGGTCAATTAGTGCAGCGATCGCTTGTCTTACTTCTGGTTGATCCAAAGGCTTCTGATTGCGGTTCAACACCATATAGCTTACTACGCTACCCTCAGCGCTAATGGCCTGCCAATCTCCTTTTTTAGCACCTTCTTCTAAGCTGCGAATTTGATCTGGTTGTAAAGAAAGATAAGCTACATCTACTGCACCTGTGCGGAAAGCATTAAACAAATTCACTGGGCTAGTTTGGATTTGGATGTTAACGCCCTTATTGGCTGGTTTTTCTCCCCAATATTTATCAAAAACATCCATTCGTAGTGAATCAGTACCATATCTAGCTAATTTATAGGGGCCCGTACCTACAAATGTCTCTGGTTTAAATTTTCCTGCACCTAGTTCGTAAGCTTTGGGCGAAACTGGACAAACTCCAGAAAATGCTAGTAGTGAGGGAAAAGCTGCAAAGGGCTTTTTCAATTTGATACTTAACTCATACTCGCCTGTAGTTTTGAGTGAGTCTACTGTATCAGCTAGCAAAAATGAAGGCTTACCTTTATTTTCAATAAACCGCCTAATACTAAACACCATTGCGTCAGCATTAAAGGGAGTGCCATCATGAAAAACTACCCCCTGACGTAAGGGTATAGTGTAAGTTAAACCATCTGGACTGACTTTAGGTAATGCTGTCGCCAGTTGGGGCTTAATTTCCGTACTTCCTGGTTCATAAGTATAGAGGCGATCGCTCATATTAAACACTAAACCTAAAGATGCCAACTCATAGGCATCAGCCGGATCTAGAGTTCTCGGCTTTGCTGTCGTGCCGATAGTAATGCGACCATCACCTGTAGCAGTATTCCCAGAACCAGGTGTAGTTGTCTGTGGACGAGCGCAACTTACAACCAAAAATAAACATATACAAAATAGAGAGAGGAATTGTGTAATTCGCCTCCACTGTCTAACCGATAAGGAAAACAAAGTCATAAAATTAACATTCTTGTTGTCATGCGGTGAGTTATTGTACTATAAGTTGGTTAATTATCTATATAAATTAGCAACTTTTATGACAAAAATCGTAGAGAAAATACATACTTAGAGATAAATTACTTATCAAGTAAAAAAAATTATTAAACTCTCAAACAATAACTCTATTAGTTGTAAATTTTTAATTATCAGGAATAAGTTTGTTCAGCTTAGGCTATAGCCAAAGGGGTGTGAATTAAGAGTTTTTCATTTGCTGCATAGCTTGGCTGATAAATATCTATGTTTATACATCAGCGATTGGGGCGATCGCGATATTGTAACAGCAGATAGAGACTCTAATAGCGAGACTAAAAACGTGAAATATTTCTTTCTATCTGAAGGATGGGCTGTTTCCAGAGTGTGGGCATCTGATGGACTCTGGCAGGTAGCCGCATGGCGACGGCAACCAGATATTCAGCGATTGAATATTTGTTTAACGGAAAATAACGAATTGTTGTGGCTTTATCGGGTTGAAGATGCAATTTTAACCGTAGAAGTGAAGCCCACAACCCCAGCACTGGCCAATGACACAATCGGTCAAGTAGTGCTGAAGCGTCTGATCACTGCCGAACAGGTAATCGAACGCCTGGGTACTGCCGAGGCCAAGTGTCAACTGCAAAACATCCGTTTGGTGGCGCAGTAGAAAAGCAGGGGTGCAGAGGAGCAGAGGTGCAGGGGTGCAGAGGCAGAATCCGCCTTATTCTCCGCACCTCCCTCATTTCCCTAAGAATACGCAAATTGGATGTATGACAGGGATTGGTAGCAAAAAATATCATAGATGCTACGCGATCGCATCTATTTACACGCTTGCAAACAGTTCCATCAATAGTTACACTTTTTAAAATATTCTCATTTTTGCTTGGCAATTGCCTAGCACGCTTAACTACCCAAATGCCTTTTAGGTGTTTACCTTGCTTCTACGGAGCAAGGCGGAGTTTTTCTCAAGAAAGCTCACTGGTAGTTTAATTTAAAAGCGATCGCTACCCTACAAGGTAAAGAACGCAAAGTGTGTAAGCACTGCCAGGCAATCCACACTTTCTGACTTATCAGACAAGCTGTGGTAAAACTCACAACCTGGCAATAACAAAAAACTGAGAGAAGTCCCAGCGGTGACTTCCGCCGCGTATAACTTTCGTAAGAAAATTGCTTTGTAAACTAACTCATCGAGGAGGAGCGTAGTCGATGGGACTACCCTGGTACCGAGTACATACAGTCGTTCTGAATGATCCAGGACGGCTGATTTCTGTACACTTGATGCACACAGCTCTAGTGGCAGGCTGGGCTGGTTCGATGGCATTGTACGAACTAGCTGTTTATGACCCTAGCGATCCAGTTCTCAACCCAATGTGGCGGCAAGGGATGTACGTTTTACCCTTCATGTCACGTTTGGGCGTCACTCAATCTTGGGGTGGTTGGAGCGTTACTGGTGGCCCAGCAACAGATCCTGGTTTTTGGTCATTTGAAGGTGTTGCCGCTGCTCACATCGTTCTCTCTGGTCTGTTGTTTTTAGCTGCTGTTTGGCACTGGGTTTACTGGGATTTGGAACTCTTTAGAGATCCCCGCACTGGTGAACCTGCTCTAGACTTGCCAAAAATGTTTGGCATTCACTTGTTCTTATCTGGTCTACTCTGTTTTGGCTTCGGTGCTTTTCACCTCACTGGACTATTTGGGCCAGGGATGTGGGTTTCTGATGCCTTTGGGGTAACTGGTAGCGTGCAGCCAGTAGCACCAGAATGGGGGCCAGATGGCTTTAACCCCTTCAACCCTGGTGGTGTTGTGGCTCACCACATAGCTGCTGGTATCGTCGGTATTATCGCAGGTTTATTCCACCTCACAGTCAGACCACCCGAACGGCTCTACAAAGCCCTGCGGATGGGTAACATTGAAACCGTGCTTTCTAGCAGTATTGCTGCGGTATTCTTTGCTGCCTTTGTGGTCGCTGGTACTATGTGGTACGGTAACGCTACCACTCCGATTGAACTTTTTGGCCCTACCCGTTACCAATGGGATCAAGGCTACTTCCGTCAAGAAATTAACCGCCGCGTGCAAACTAGTGTTGCTAATGGCACAAGCCTTTCGGAAGCTTGGTCACAAATTCCGGAAAAACTTGCCTTCTACGATTACGTCGGCAATAGCCCTGCTAAAGGCGGTTTATTCCGTACAGGGCCAATGAACAAGGGTGATGGCATTGCCCAGTCCTGGCAAGGTCATGCAGTATTCAAAGATGCTGAAGGCAGAGAATTGACTGTACGTCGTCTCCCCAACTTCTTTGAAACCTTCCCCGTAATCTTGACCGACGAAGATGGTATCGTCCGTGCTGACATTCCTTTCCGTCGGGCAGAATCAAAATATAGCTTTGAGCAAACTGGTGTTACAGTTAGCTTCTATGGTGGCGATCTGGATGGCAAGACCTTTACAGATCCAGCCGAAGTGAAAAAATATGCCCGTAAAGCTCAAGGCGGTGAAATATTTGAATTTGACCGGGAAACCTTGAACTCTGATGGTGTATTCCGCACCAGCCCCAGAGGTTGGTTCACATTTGGACACGCTGTATTTGCTCTGCTGTTCTTCTTTGGTCACCTATGGCATGGTTCTCGGACAATCTACCGAGATGTGTTTGCTGGTGTAGAAGCGGATCTCGAAGAGCAAGTTGAGTGGGGTCTGTTCCAGAAAGTGGGTGATAAGTCAACCCGCCGTAAGGAAGCCCTCTAATTTGTGGGGATTGGGGATTAGGGGCTGGGGACTAGGGAAAAAATTCTTCCCAATACCCAGTACCTAGTACCCAATACCCAATAATCTAATTACTGGCTGGATAGGCAGGAGCTTTTAAAATGGAAAGCGTTGCGTACATCTTAATTTTCACCCTGTGTATAGGTGTTCTATTCTTTGCGATCGCATTTCGGGAACCTCCTCGCATTGAGAAAAAAGAGAAATAGAATACTATTACCAAGCTCTTAAGGTCATATAAACCTGTTTATCCGCTGCTACCTGCTGGTAACAGCGGATATCTACGTTTAATACTGCTTTAGTTGATTTGCTAGGCAAAAATTAAATCATCTATCATTAGTTTGATGGGTAATCAATCATTAATTAGATGCCAGGAAAGCAACGAGACTATGGTGTAAGCTAGAGGCTGGGTAATTGGGTAATATGCTTCTTTGATTATGAGTAATTTGATAACAAATTATGAATTTTAGAGTTGCAAGCCCTAGCAATCAATAATTAACTTCTGGCGAATGACTTGTCACATCACAGTATGATATAATCTTCTATCTGGAAGTTGATATGTGTTGCTACTAGCTTTTCTGCGCTAGGATGAAAAAAGATGTAGGTGTAGGCTGCCATTAAAACGCTTGCCTATGAGCTTTACTCGTGACAAAAACTTTACGGAGACTAGAACCAGGAACAAATCAGCATGGTCAATCAGAATTTAACCGCTACAGAAATTGGATTTACTCACGAAGATTTCGCTGCTCTACTTGATAAGTACGATTATCACTTTAGCCCTGGCGATGTTGTACCAGGAACAGTTTTCAGTATAGAGCCGCGCGGCGCTCTGATTGACATAGGTGCTAAAACAGCAGCATACATACCTATACAAGAAATGTCTATTAACCGGGTCGATGCCCCGGAAGAAGTTTTACAATCCAACGAAACACGGGAATTTTTTATTCTCACTGACGAAAACGAAGATGGTCAGTTGACCCTTTCGATTCGCCGGATTGAATATATGCGGGCATGGGAGCGTGTACGGCAGCTGCAAGCCGAAGATGCTACTGTGCGTTCTGGTGTGTTTGCTACTAACCGTGGTGGTGCATTGGTACGGATTGAGGGATTGCGTGGCTTTATCCCCGGTTCTCACATCAGTACTCGCAAACCTAAAGAAGAATTGGTAGGTGAAGATCTGCCGTTGAAATTCTTAGAGGTAGACGAAGAACGCAATCGCCTCGTTTTATCTCACCGTCGGGCGCTGGTTGAGCGGAAGATGAACCGCCTCGAAGTTGGTGAAGTTGTAATAGGTACAGTTCGCGGTATTAAGCCCTACGGTGCCTTCATTGACATTGGTGGTGTTAGTGGTCTACTGCACATCTCCGAGATTTCGCACGAGCATATTGACACGCCCCATAGTGTGTTTAACGTTAATGATGAAGTCAAGGTGATGATCATTGACCTGGATGCTGAAAGAGGTCGGATTTCCCTATCGACCAAACAGCTGGAACCTGAACCAGGCGACATGATCAAAAACCGCGATTTGGTTTATGACAAGGCTGAAGAGATGGCAGCTAAGTATCGGGAACAGCTGCTGGCAAAACAACAAGGCGCTACTGCCGTATCTGCTGAAGCTGTTGTTGAAGAAGATATACCATCAGCTGTTGAAGAAGACATACCATCAGCTGTTGAAGAAGATATCCCAGCAGCGGTTCAAGAAGAAATTCCAGCAGCTATCGAAGAATAATACACTTGTAGTTGTATTAGGCTGTAATTAAAAGCATGAAAGTTTTGCAAAGGGGGGTTTTCCCTCTTTTTTTATGGTAATAAAATCTGAACAATTTAATAAGCTTGTTAGATATTGCAACGAAATTAGCAAATAGATTGGCGCTGTTTGCTGAAACTAAAAAATGCAATTCAAGCTATGTTTGATGCAAAATTTCAAGTTGGTTTAAAGGAGTAAAATTTTTGACCACTATTAAATGTAGAGGCGTAGAATTTCCCCACATCCAGGCGATTTTGTTTGACAAAAACGGTACTTTAGAGGATTCTGAAGCTTATTTGCGATCGCTTGCACAAAAGGCAGCAAGATTAATAGATGCTCAAATCCCTGGAACTGGGGAACCTCTATTAATGGCATTTGGCGTTAATGGTAATCTTTTAGATCCAGCAGGTTTAATATCAGTAGCCAGTCGCCGTGAAACAGAAGTAGCCGCCGCCGCATATATAGCCGAAACTGGCAGAAGCTGGTTTGAGTCGTTAAAAATCGCCCGTCAAGCTTTGGAAGAAGCAGAAAAATACATTGGTAAAACTCCTTCACCACTATTTGTAGGTAGTTTGGAAGTTTTGCAGTTGCTATCACAAGCCGGATTAAAACTTGGCATACTCTCCGCGGCGACAACTCAAGAAGTGCAGGAATTTGTAGCCAATCACCAGTTGGGTGGTTATCTTCAGTTGCAAATGGGAGTTGATGAAGGGCCAAGCAAACCAGATCCATTGCTATTTTTACAAGCTTGCCAAGCTTTGGGAGTAGAACCAAGCGCGACACTGATGGTAGGTGATGCTGTCGGTGATATGCAAATGGCACGTAATGCTAAAGCCGCAGGTTGTATTGGTATCACTTGGATTGGTAAATCAGATCATGTCCAAGGTGCGGATGTAGTGATTCATCAACTTGATGAAATTCAAATTGTAGAAGCTTAATTTAACATTGGCGATCGCATTTCCCTAGAGCAAGTATTAACTATCAATTAATAAGATTGTGGTGTTTCATGTTTCAACCCAACTTCCAATAGCGATCGCTCCTCCATTTCTGCTATAAGCTGTGGATCTAGAAAATAGATATCTCGCCGATAGTTGCTGGAATAGTATTGATTAGACTGCTTACAAAATTCAGCTAAACTTGCATTAAGACTCATCATGACTCATCATGGAGAATGCTTGATGCTACCAGTTAAACATCAGTTTCAAAGTTTTGAAGAATACCTGTCTTATGATGATGGCACAGACAAACTCTATGAGTTGTTTAATGGAGAGTTAATCGAGATGCCTCCAGAATCAGGAACCAATGTTCAGATTGCGACATTTTTACTGATTCAATTTGCCTTACTCTTAGGTTATAAAAGAGTGCGGGGACATGGCTTAGAACTGGAAGTAAGAGGAGAACCTAGAAACCGTTATCCTGACCTGACTATTATTCGAGAAGAGCATATTCAGCAGTTAGCAAAGCGTAATACTATCCGCCTATCAATGCTACCGCCGCTACTGGTGATTGAAGTGGTGAGTCCAGGAGAATTACAACGGGATAGAGATTTTATTGCCAAGCGTGGGCAATATCAAGATTGTGGGATTCCTGAATATTGGATTATTGACCCCGAAACCCGAACAGTATTGGTATTACAACTCACTGGTAATACTTACATTGAGGTGGGTAACTTTTTTGGTGATAATTTAATTCTATCTCCACAATTTAGTCAGATGAACCTCAAAGTATCACAAGTTTTTGATGCAGTAAATCAAGATTAAAATAGGATATTAATTACTTCTCAGTTCTGCTAAACAAGCCATGCAAAACACAGAAACAACGTTACCACTTCGACTGTGGACTGTGGAAGAATACCACCGGATGGCTGAGGCTGGAATTTTTGCTGACGATGAACGAGTGGAACTTTTAGAAGGAAAGATTATTTGGATGATTGCAAAAGGGACAGCTCATCGTTCAGCAGTGGGGAGGACGGATTATTTACTAAAAACTCGTTTAAGAAATCGGGCGTGGGTATCCATTCAAGACCCAGTAAAGTTAAATGAACGGTCTGAACCTGAACCAGATATTGCTGTCCTTAAAATAGATCCATTGGACTATGCAGACCATCATCCTACGCCCTCGGAAGTTTATTTAATCATTGAAGTAGCAGATAGCAGCCTGAAACTAGACTGTGAAACTAAAGGAAAAGCTTACTCAAAGGCAGGAATTACAGATTATTGGGTATTAGATGTGATTGGTCGTCAATTGCACGTCTTTCGGGAACCGACTGAGGATGGCTATCAAAGTAAAGTGATTTTGGCAGAAGATGAGACTATTTCACCTCTACAGTTTCCTGATTTGCAGATTGCGATACGTGAAATGTTACCACTGTTGAGACGGTCTTAGAGGTTGTTTGAAAAGTAGTTGGCTGTGATTTTAAACACTTATTGCTCCCCCCTAACCCCCCTTAAAAAGGGGGGAAAACTTCTTAAAATCCCCCTTAAAAAGGGGGATTTAGGGGGATCTAAAACGTTTTGCTACCAACAAGAGGACTTTTAAAACATCATCTTAGGTAAGAGCGATCGCACTCTCACTCTATACGAAAAATCGCTCTTTATTGCTCATGTCTCTATCACTCACACCGCCAAATCTTAATTGTTGTGTTCTCATTACTACTAAAAATCGTTTTCCCATCAGGACTGAAGGCTACAGAGTAGATATTCGAGCCATGTCCTGCAAGAGTATATAACAACTCTTTTGTGGCTAAATGCCATAGTTTAATTGTAGTGTCAGAACTGGTACTAGCTAAAGTTTTCCCATCAGGACTAAAGGCAACTGAACTAATAGCATTTACATGACCATAAAATGTGTGGATGATTTTCCCAGATGGAAGATACCAAATCTTGATAGTTTTGTCATCACTACCACTGGCAAGGGTCTTCCCATCTGGACTAATAGCGATAGTTCTAACCGCAGCTGAATGTTCTTTAAGAGTATGAATGGCTAATCCTGTTTTCATATTCCATATTTTAATCGTATGGTCAATACTACCGCTAATTAATGCTTGTCCATTCAGAGCAAATACAACAGACATCGCACACTTTTCATGTCCAGATAGTGTGTAAATTAGCTCATTAGTCTTTAAATTCCATATTTTAATGTTGTTATCTCCACTACTACTAGCTAATGTTCTACCATCAGAGCTAAAAGCGACTGAAGTCACATTATTTTCACCGAGAAAAGTCGTTCCTGTTAGGGAATACCAAAGCTTAACAGTATTATCATTGCTACCACTTGCAAGAATCAGCCCATCAGAGCTAAAAGCAACTGACCTAACTGCACTTGAATGCCCATTCAAAGTGGCAAGAAGCTCACCATTATAGAGATTCCAAACCTTAATGGTATTATCTCCGCTGCCACTAGCTAATGTTTTACCATCAGGGCTTATGGCAATAGAATAAATACGATTACTATGCCCAGAAAGGGTGTTTACACATCGCCATCTCTGATTTTTTTGGCTTTGCGAATCTGCTAGTAATTTCAATTCGTTGTCATAAATTTCTCTATACTCTTGTCGAATTGCAGCAAGCTTGTCAACAATCGTTGCTTTCCACTCTAAAGGAATTTCTGACTCTATGTTAAATAACTGAGGTTCATAATTTGGATTGATATTCAAGTAATACCAATCTGCTAAAAAGGCTGCTAACAGCTTGTGTAAAATGACAATGGTTTGTCTAATTACCCGAAGACTTTGTTTTTCATCATTACCAGCTTGTTCAAGTTCTTTTTTGACTTCTTCCCAATTCCAAGGTTCAAATGATAAAGATACTGGCTCTTGCAGTCCCCAAAACCGAACATTAAAATAAACTTCGTGATCTGTAACATCTGTGTAAATTATTGCCGTTGGTACAGCAGATAAAATTGTCTCTAACTGCTTGACTTCTGCATCAAACACAGAACGCTCAAAATATTTCCCATAAAATTCCACTGGGCATAAATCACCCTGAAGCGGATAATGCTTTTCTAAAAATATTTTTAATTGATTACGAATTTCCTTATTAAGGCTGTCTCGGAATGATATAGGGAAATCTTCGCTTATATCTGGTGGCGGGACTAACATCAATAAGCGTGGTTTCTTCTGTTCATCAACAAAAATTCTTTGTGCTTCATCACGACTTAAGACACCAGGCCACCTCTGTTGGTCAAAAATCGCTTGAATTTCTTTTTGTTTAAGTTCAATTTCTTGAGCAGTTTTCTCTCGAATTAAATCTAAATACAATGCACTTAACTTTCGCTTGTCTTCTAGTTCTTCTTGTTTTAATTGCAACGCCCTTTCTTCTCGTTCCGCTTTTGCTGCTGCAATTTGTATATCTGCCTTAAAGCGTAATTCTTGAATTTGGAGTAATTCTTTTTCTCTAGCTTCTCGACGGTTGTAATAGTCTATTTCTGCCTGACGTACACGCTGATCTTGCCTAACTTCTTGAACTTTTACAGGTAGATTCCCTTTATCTTCCTTAGTAAAGGTGTGATCAATAAATGCTGAAACCAATCGTTCAGCAGCGGGAAGAACAAAGCTGACCACTGCACCAATTATATTAAATCCCATAGAATTTTAAAGACTGAGAAAATTAATACTTGTATCTGTTTTAACTGTTAATTTTCTCAATGTCTCTTCAAATTTACAGGTATCGAGTATTTATCGTTACTTTAAAGCAGTTCTCATTTATTTGAACGATATCCGTTATGAGTGTTTAGCAATGCTAAACCCCTACAGCGTGGTCTATTTACTGGCGAATATTTAATTAGGGATGAGTTTGTTCAAATCGAATAATACAAGGGGAAAGATTTAGCATCTTTTGGTTTCACGTATACCCGTTGTTGTGGTTCTAACTGCAACTCTTTAAAGCGATCGCGTGTTAAATGCGCTGTCACTACTTGCCCTTCATCTAAAGTTAATTCTACTTGAATTTCCCAACCTAAATGTATGACTCGGCTAACTGTAGCAGGTGTTGTAGCGCCGTTAGCATTCATCTCCACAATCACATCTTGGGGACGCAAAAATACTTCTGGATGTGGTGCATCAAATCCACTACTTTGGAAAATTCTCGAAGAACTAGGCAAGACATTTACCGGGCCAATAAAACTCATCACAAAGGCGCTAGCAGGATGATCGTAAATTTGTTCTGGCGTCCCTACCTGTTCTACACGCCCTTTATTCATCACAACTATTTCGTCAGCCACTTCCATCGCTTCTTCTTGGTCATGGGTGACGAAAACTGTGGTAACATGAACTTCATCATGGAGGCGGCGTAACCATGCCCGTAAGTCTTTGCGAACTTTCGCATCAAGTGCGCCAAAAGGTTCATCGAGTAATAATACTTCCGGTTCCACCGCTAGTGCCCTAGCTAATGCTACCCTTTGTCTTTGACCACCAGAAAGTTGTGATGGGTAGCGCTCGCCTAATCCATTCAATTGCACCAAGTCCAGCAACTGTTCTACCCGCGCCTGAATCTTCTTTTGTGGTGCTTTGCGAATCTCTAAACCAAAGGCAATATTTTGCCGCACGGTTCTATGTTTAAATAGGGCATAGTGTTGAAATACAAACCCTATATTCCGTTCTTGTACGCTTTGATAGGTGGCATCTTTACCTGTAAGGAAAATTTTGCCCCTATCAGGTAACTCCAAGCCTGAAATTAACCGTAGGAGTGTGGATTTGCCAGATCCCGATGGCCCCAGCAAAGCAACCAGCGAACCGCTCTTAATCTCCAAACTCACCTGATCAACAGCCTTGAAACTCCCGAATTGTTTGGATACGTTCTCAACTAATATGCCCACTGCTGCTCTACCTCTGCAACTAATCTACGGCTAATTGCTAGGATTACCGTGTTTCATATATAGCATGAATGATTGCCTTTGGACTAGTACCCTTGCCCACAATTTTAAATTTGTGTGGAATTGCATCTTCACCCGCAACTACCACAATCAGCACCACTGCAATCAAGAGAACCAAAATCAGCGCCACTGCAATCAAGGGAACCACAATCAGGAGTCATACTAACGAGTTCAGCACAGTTGCAGCTGGCATCAGCACAGTCAACGCAGTAGGTACTGTCAGAATTACCACCTTTGAGTAATGAAGATTTTTTAGCATGATTATTTAGTAATTTTTTTGGTAGTTCGTTATCTAGTTCCTCTTCTTCACTTGGCTCTAAGTTTTCAGCTTGTGATTTCAAAATTTGATTTGCTTGCTTACAAGCTTGAAATCGCTCACGAGATTTAACAACTAATGCCTTAAATCCATCCTCGGTAATTACGCGCTTAATATATTGAGAGCAAGATTCACCACCATACAATATCCGATGAGCGCAAACAAAGCCTTTGTGAGGAGAAAGATGTTTTTGATATCCAGTAATTGCAACAACACCAACTTGTCTGCTGAAAGAGTCTAATAAGGAAATCTGCATTGTGTAATATTCAATATAATTTACTGCTTAAATAATTTCGTCTAGCTAGGTGAAGTTTTCGCACCTTTGCGACATCGCCTTTTTTTGCCGCCAGCATTAGCGGTGTCGGGGGTGGAATTGTTACTACTCTTGTAGATTCTGAAATAAATCCTTTATAAGGTTTGGATGAGGTATTAGTGTTGCTTTGGCGCTGCTTTTCGCGTCCAGCTAAACTCATCTGAGTATTAATCTGGCAATTAGACATCAGGGGAGTTAGGCAAATTCCTAGAATTGCGATCGCATTCCGTGCAGTGCCGTAGGCGATCGCCAATCGACTAAAATACTTATTCATCATCTAGGACAGAAGTTCTAGTTATCTTGCCTGAGTATTCCCAGAAATTCATTCTTGAATACGAATTACAAATTTGTATTTGGGCTGGTTATTTGTATCGGAATATTAAGGAATATTGCATTTCACTCAAAACCCGAAGCGATAGGGAGAAATGGGCCAAACGTCCGTGATACGATGCTTTCGGTAAATGTCAAGATCGGGAGAAAACCTTTGACACTACGGGTTGCTGTTGTTGGTTCAGGCCCAGCTGGTTCATCTGCCGCTGAAACACTGGCAAAAGCTGGAATTGAAACCTACCTAATTGAGCGCAAGCTAGACAATGCCAAGCCCTGTGGGGGAGCGATTCCTTTATGTATGGTGGCTGAGTTTGACCTACCACCAGAGATTATTGATCGCCGGGTGCGGAAAATGAAAATGATTTCGCCCTCGAATCGTGAGGTCGATATCAATCTGGTAAATGAAGAAGAATATATAGGAATGTGCCGCCGTGAGGTACTGGATGGTTTCTTGCGGAATCGTGCGGCAAAACTAGGTGCAACTTTAATTAATGCCACCGTTCATAAACTTGATATACCCACCAATAATACTGACCCCTATACCATCCATTATGTTGACCATACAGAAGGGGGCGCACAAGGTATTGCCAAAACTTTGAAGGTAGATTTAGTGATTGGGGCGGATGGGGCTAATTCCCGCATTGCTAAAGAAATTGATGCTGGGGATTATAACTATGCGATCGCTTTTCAAGAGCGAATTCGTCTACCTCAAGATAAAATGGCATATTACAACGACCTTGCCGAAATGTATGTCGGCAATGACGTTTCTACTGACTTCTATGCTTGGGTTTTCCCCAAATATGACCACGTAGCGGTGGGTACTGGCACAATGCAGGTCAATAAAGCCAGCATTAAACAGTTGCAAGCTGGTATTCGCGCCCGTGCTGCTAATAAATTGGCAGGTGGTCAAATCATCAAAGTAGAAGCACATCCCATTCCCGAACATCCCCGTCCCCGTCGTGTTGTCGGTAGAGTAGCTTTGATAGGAGATGCTGCTGGCTACGTTACTAAGTCCTCTGGTGAAGGTATTTACTTTGCTGCGAAGTCAGGGCGGATGTGTGCTGAAACTATTGTAGAAATGTCCAATAGTGGCAAATCGATTCCCACAGAAGGCGACCTCAAGGTTTATCTCAAGCGCTGGGATAAAAAATACGGACTCACCTACAAAGTGTTGGACATCCTACAAACTGTGTTTTACCGTTCCGACGCTACCCGCGAAGCTTTCGTAGAGATGTGTGCTGACATGGATGTTCAAAAGCTCACATTCGACAGCTATCTGTATAAGACTGTTGTCCCAGCCAACCCTATCACCCAACTAAAAATTACTGCCAAGACTCTTGGTAGCCTCATCCGTGGTAACGCCTTAGCTCCCTAACAGTTTTTGACCATAGCACCTTTGAGTAGAAGCAGAGGAGATGAGGGGTAAATAATTTAAATTTTAAAGTTTAAATTTTAAAGTTTGAACTTTGAAGTTTGAATTAATTTGCCCCTTTGCTCCTCTGATATTTTTATTTCTGAGTTATACCAACTCGCTATTAAAGACAGCTAAACGTGGCTGTTAACTAAAAATATACAACTATAGTTAAAATCAATACTTAGTGGAAATTCATTAAGAAAATATATTTAACATTTTAAATATTAATTTTTCGTCAATAAATCTAACTTTAATGTAAAGTTTTTATTAAAATAACAATAAAATCTTGGCAAGTGTCCGTATATTTACTAAGGTGTACGGGCTAGCTATTTTAAAAACTCTTTGGATAAGAGTTAGAGCCTAATTATGAAACTCAGTTTTGTTTTTGCTACTACTCTATCTAGTTGTTCAATAATTGCTTTGACAGCTTTTGGATTTTGCAATCAAGCTACAGCTTTCACTATTTCAGGTAAAGCTCGTGGTGAATGGGTAAACCCGATTTTAGACAAGCAGCATATCTGCTTTACTAAAACTCTGCCTAATTGCTTTATTACAGGTGTAGGGACTAATTCATTTAGCTGGGGCGAGCTTCCAAAGAATATACCTCCTAATGAAACCAACCAACTAGTTTTTGCTGGAAATTTTTTTTCAGGAGACGTTGGCTCTTGGTTAAAAATAGGTAATTTAAAATACTTTAATGGCATTAACTACTTTGATACAAATGTAGAGTATGTAACGTTAAATCTCGATTTAACCTTTGGTGATACCGTTCAAGCCAACAAAGTTTTACCAGTCTCCTTTAAGTTAGTAAATACACTCAATTCAGGCACAAATATTAAAGATCCAGCCAACGCAGATAGTGTTGTATTTGATACAGGATTTGCAAAAACTAATTTCACGTTGGGTAATAATACATATCAATTTGAGCTACTTGGCTTTAGCCCATTAAGTCAAACAAGTATTAGTGCCCTAGAAGGAGAACAAAGTAATGATCCTGGCGATATTTATGCCAAAGTCACTGTTTCATCATCAATAGACGTTCCTGAAGCTCCAACTATTGCTGGTTCATTACTGGCTGGTATGTACCTAATTTATCGTCAAAAATTCTTGCGAGCGAAAATTAAATAGTTTAGTGGTTCTGGTGTCAAGTCATTTTTTATACTTTCTAAATTCAACCAAATTATGTTTGTAGGAAGTATATGGTTATATATAAAACTACACAACCAGAAGTTTTAGTGCTTCTGTTATTTCTAAATCAAGTAAGTGTGCCAAAGGATTTAAGATTCTTTGGCACTGCTATTTTTATCGTAATTGTAATTTCAATTTGACAATATCTTGTAAAAATGTTAATCAAAGTACTTTATATTATTCTCACAAAAATCATAGGATTTAATGAATTTTATCCTCGTGTGTAAATGGCACGAGGTATTAATTGATGGCAAGCGCCAGAAATCCTGAACGCTTTTTGCTTCTGGAATCTCAGTAACCTAATTTTTGGAACAATCTCCACTCTTATGCCTTGTTCTGCCAGCCTAACTCAATTACTTGAAGTTCTTTTAGCCCAGCCTGCAAATTTATCTGAAGCTGCTTTAGCGGCATTAGGCAAGGGTATACAAACAGATAGCCGTATTCTAAAGCCGGGTGAAGTTTTTGTGGCTTTACGAGGTGAAAAGTTTGATGGACACGAGTTTGTGCCCACAGCGATCGCCAAGGGTGCAATAGCTGCAATTGTTGATTTTGAATATGAAAATCCGGGATTTCCGGTATTACAGGTAAAAAATACCCTTGAGGCTTACCAAAAAATTGCTAGATGGTGGCGCGATCGCTTCAATATCCCAGTGATTGGGGTAACTGGTTCTGTTGGCAAAACCACAACCAAGGAACTAATTGCCGCAGTTTTAGCCACACAAGGACGAGTTCACAAGACTTATGGAAACTATAATAACGAAATCGGTGTACCAAAAACCCTTTTAGAACTAGATGCAGAACATGACTACGCTGTGATTGAAATGGCAATGCGGGGTAAGGGACAAATTGCCGAACTGACGCACATAGCTAATCCGACAATGGGAGTAATTACCAACGTGGGGACGGCACATATTGAGTTATTAGGTTCCGAAGCAGCGATCGCCCAAGCAAAATGTGAATTGTTAGCCGAAATGCCCAAAGATAGCGTAGCCATCCTCAACCACGACAATCCGCTATTAATCTCCACAGCAGCGCAAGTTTGGCAAGGACAAGTTATAACTTACGGCTTTTCTGGTGGCGATATCCAAGGGCAGCTGATTGATAATGAAACTGTGGAAGTGGCAGGAATGCAGCTACCTCTACCCTTAGCTGGACGGCATAATGCAACTAATTTCTTCGCGGCTTTAGCAGTGGCTAAAGTGCTGGGAATTGATTGGTTATCTCTGAAAGCCGGTGTGAGCGTAGATATGCCCACAGGACGATCGCAGCGTTTTGCTTTGCCCAATGATGTATTAATCTTAGATGAGACTTATAATGCTGCGCCAGAAGCTATGTTAGCCGCATTGCAGTTGTTGGCAGATACACCCGGTAAACGCAAGATTGCCGTTTTAGGCGCGATGAAAGAACTGGGAGAGCGATCGCAGCAGTTGCACCAGCGAGTCGGAGAAACAGTGCGAAAGTTGAAATTAGATGGCTTGATGGTTCTGATTGATGGCCAAGACGCCGAAGCGATAGCTCAAAGTGCTGAGGGTATTCCATCCGAGTGCTTTGCAACTCATGCTGAATTAGTTGCCAGATTAAAAACTTTTGTTCAAGAAGGCGATCGTTTATTGTTTAAAGCTGCCCATTCAGTGGGGCTGGATCGCGTTGTCAATCAGTTCCGTGCAGAATTTTCTAGTTGAAGTTGGCAGCCATTGGATAATAGAACTCTTGTATAAGCCTGTGTTTTGGATAACGAACCACAGATGAACGCAGATAAACACAGATAAAATATCGCTGTACATCTGTGTTTATCTGTAGTTCTTTTTAGTCCGATTTGGATTTTTGCAAGAGATAAAAAAGTTTAATCCTGGTTTTACAGTCCTTTTTCCTGGCTGCTAGTCAGTGTTCAAGCATTATTGGAAAGACTGGGGGCGTTAGCGAAACGTCTTTGCCACAAAATCGCTGCCGAATTAGCCAACAAGCAGGTAATTGCTAGCCATAACAAGATATATGTAGGAGCCATCACTACGCCAGCCATGAACCAAGTATATACGTGCAATACCATCACTAAAGCAAAAATACTGGCAAATGCAGCAGCTTTCCAGACTTGATGTGATGGGCGGTGTACTACCGTCAGGATAATGGTCAACAATGTGGCAAGCAAGTTCGCTGGCACGAGAAATGCACAAATACTCACACAGTTGGCGCGGGAGAACTCAGCTAAGGTGTTGAAATCGAGCATCAATGTGTTGGGATAATGTTCGTATTCTAACAAATTAATATATTTTCAAATAATATAATTAACCTTAGCATACTATAGCAGTGTAAAAATTAATTATGTAACATAATTTAAAGTAATCTCTGGTATTTAAAATTGCTAATAGTAGGGTGGTGGGTAACACCCACCATAAGCCAAATTAGCCCATTAAAATTACTGTATCGATAACGTGAATTACACCATTATCTGCTTCAATATCTGCTGCTAGAACTGTGGCGTTTTTGACTTCAAAACCATCAGAACAATCAATTTTAATCGGCGAACCTTCTACAGAATTCACTGTACCGAGTTTTGCTAAATCAGCCTGTAGCAGCTTTCCTGGAACAACATGATATTTTAAAATTCGCGTTAGTTGAGGAATGTTCTGCACCAGAGTTTGTATAGTTCCCGGTGGTAATTTAGCAAAGGCATCATCATTTGGTGCAAACACAGTAAACGGCCCAGGACTTTTTAATGTCTCTACTAAACCAGCAGCTTGTACAGCCGTTACCAAAGTTTTAAAAGAGTCAGCAGCAAGGGCAATATCAACAATATCAGCCATGTATTTTACCTAAATTTCTGTCAAACATAATAAAGTATAGTGAAACAATTTTAATTTTTATTAACCTATTAAATTAAAATTTAGGGCATCGAACATTTTATGATAAACATAGAAAAATCTCTTTGTAGACAAAATGTCCGAGCGTAGGTATGCCATTCTAGGAACTGGTGCATTAGGCGGATTTTATGGTGCTAAACTGCAAAAAGCTGGATTGGATGTCCACTTCTTGCTGAAAAGTGATTATGAATATGTCAGCAGATATGGTTTAGTCGTTGAGTCTATAGAGGGTGACTTCACGCTTCCCCAAGTTAACGCCTACCACAGTGTAGAAAAGATGCCTAAATGCGATGTGGTAGTAGTAGCGCTGAAGACGACACAAAATCATTTACTACCGCAGCTATTACCACCTATGCTCAAAGATAATGGAGTGGTACTGGTATTACAGAATGGGCTGGGCATAGAAGAAGAAGTTGCCCAAATTGTTGGCAATGTTAGCGTTATTGGTGGGTTGTGTTTTCTGTGTTCCAATAAAGTAGGGGCAGGGCATATCCGCCACCTCGATTATGGACAAATTACTTTAGGAGAATATACCTCTGGCTATTATGCTGGTGGGATTACTGAAAGGATGCAGCTAATTGCCGCTGATTTTATAAGTGCTGGTATTGCAATGGAATTAGCCGAAGACTTACTCCTAGCGCGATGGAAAAAACTAGTGTGGAATATCCCCTATAATGGGCTTTCTGTAATTCTCAACGCGAGAACAGATGAATTAATGGCTCATGTTCACACTCGTAAGTTAGTTGAACAGTTGATGCATGAAGTCGCAACGGGTGCTAAAAGTTCGGGGCGTATCATTCCTGATAGTTTCATTCAAACAATGCTCGATTATACGGTGAAGATGAAGCCTTACCGCACCAGCATGAAAATTGACTACGACGAACGCCGTCCCTTAGAGGTAGAAGCAATTTTTGGCAACCCCTTACGAAAAGCGCAAGCAGCAGGTGTAAATTTATTGCAGATTAACTGTATATACCAACAACTTAAGTTTATAGATGCAAAAAGCAGAGTGGGAAAATAGGATATTTCTTGATTTTTTTTACTAATTAGAATCTAACACTTTTAATTATTAATTTTGCTAAATCACAAATAGCAAAGCCATAGCTAATATGGCTTTGCCCGTTTCCAGATGCCTTGATACGAATTTTGAGCCTATTCCACTAATATAAAAATGTGATAACCCACTTCTTGAATTAGATATTTTGGTTTATAAAATCACAAAAAAGTTTTCAGTAACTTAATAACATAATTTCCAGGATTATATTCAAAGCTTCAAAGTAAAAAATTAAACTTTATAACCAAAGAATATAAAGTTTTAAATAATTCAGCTTTAACCAATTCAGTATAATTGCGCTTTAAAAATTAATTGTCTATATGTTAAATTTTTATTAACTATCTGTTTTGATAGTTATGAATTTTTAATTTAAGTGAAAAAAGTAAAAGTTTAGTTTTTTAAATATGAATAAATTGAAGAAAGCATCTAAGAAATATTAGGTTTTATCGAGATAATTTATTACCTTTATTAACAAGATAAATTCATAAAGATATACAAGTATTGAATACGACACCAGAGATTATTGAGGCATCCTCTAATCAGAATATCTCTATGTTATTAATAAGTAATAAGTAATAATTTCAGTTCATCAAGGAAAAATCAATGAAAGAAAGCCGAATTAACGCGTGGGCTATTGATTGGAAAAAAATACTGAAAATAAAACATTTTTTGCATCGATTACAAAACAAGGTTTTGTGGATATTTAACCATAAACTACCAGAATTTTTAACAGAATACTTAAGCCTATTACAGTTTCTTTGGTTAGTGCATATTGGCAGTAAGCCTTTGACCGTTAGCCAGAAATCTGCAATGATCATCGCACCGCACCAGGATGATGAAGTGTTAGGTTGTGGTGGTTTGATAGGACTCAAGCGAGAACAGAATATACCAGTCCAGATTGTTTTTATAACAGATGGAGCCGCTTCTCATAGCTGGCATTCCGATTTTAAATCTGGCGAAATTGTTCCAATTCGTAGGCAAGAAGCACTTACATCTTTGAGTATTTTAGGTGTTGACTCCTCGCACATTCACTTCCTCGACAAACCTGATAGTAAACTACAGTATCTTGACCTAAATACACGTCAACAAATAATTGAGGAACTGGCTCAACTTTTGTTGTCTTTTCAGCCTGGGGAGGTTTATGTCCCCCATCGTCAAGATCGTACCAAAGACCATGAAGCAACTTATGAATTAGTTAAAACGGCTATAAGGCTTGCTGGAATTAAGGTTGAGCAGATACAGTATCCTATCTGGATTCTCTATAAGTCTTTACTGTTTCGTGACTTGAAACTGCATGAGTTAGCAGGCGCTTACTGTTTATCGATTCATTCTATTCAAAGTAAGAAGACAAAAGCAATTAAAGTCTACCGCTCTCAATACGAAGCCATAGATGTCGGCTTATCTCCTGTTCTCAAGCCCGCTTTTCTACGACGTTTTTCATTGCCTTATGAGGTTTTCTTTAAAACTGATTCTGTAATGCCCAATGATTAATCTAGCATAACGATACTGATTAAATTACACATTTACTAAATAGAAATTTATGGCAAAAGTTCAAAATACATTGCAGACTATAAATCAAAACTTACAACTACCTGTCGACCTAGACGGCATATCGCTCCCTCAAGAATTACCACCAATTGTTTTAATAGCTTTTACTCGTCCTGACCTTCTCAAGCAAGTTCTTCCGGCAATAGCTCAACAGACCTTACGCCCACGACAAATTTTAGCTTTTGTTGATGGCCCTCGCAACGCAAACGATAAACTTTTAATTGAAGAATGCATTAACTTATTAACAGAATTCTCCGATACTGTCCCAGTTAAAATTATAAATCAACCTCACAATTTAGGTTGTGATGTAAATGCTATTTCTGCACTTACAGAAGCTTTGTCACATTATCCGGCTGTTGTTTATTTAGAAGATGACGTTGTTCCAAATCCTTATTTCTACGATAGGATGTGTCGGATGTTGGAAGCTTACCGTGAAATTCCTCAAGTGTTTTCAGTTACAGCTTATGCAAACTTTCCTAGTGAGGTGCGTCAACTCATATCAGATGATTTTATGGTATCTAAGCGGGTATTTGCCTTGGGCTGGGGAACTTGGGCAGATCGTTGGCAGGATTTAGATCTCTCTAACTACAAGCAGGGCTATAATCCTTTTGGCAAATTTTATGATATTCCTGCAACAATACAGACAAAATATACGATTGTAAATCAATTTTTTATAGAAAAAGAAAAAAAACAAGATTGGGTTATTACACTCACTCTAGCCGCCTTATATAAAGGCTACGTCCATATCACGCCGATGGCATCCTTTATACACAATATCGGGTTCGGTCATCCTCAAGCAAAAACATACAGCGCAGGAGGAGAACCCGCCTGGGCAAACGCACATAGTGATTCATCTGCCTGTCTGAAAAGGTTACCACCTAGCCTTGATTTAATCAACATATTAGCAGCTCCCCTTGACGGAGTAGAGTTGGCTAGACACTTGGAAAGTTGTGGAGGTATATGGTTAAGTCCATCAGATACATGGCAACTATTGCGTAAGTATAACGGGTGGCAAAGTAGAATAGCGTTTTTGAAGCTCTTCTTTAGTCGAGTGCGGATTTTGGTAAGACGCTGGCTAGCTGGAAGACCAGTATAAGGCAATACGGTTCAGTTAGTGATATTCGATTCCAGAAGATCCCCCCAACCCCCCTTTTTCTAAGGGGGGCTTAATTCCCTCCTTTTTAAGGAGGGTTAGGGAGGATCAACTCTTATCTGAACCGTATTGCAGTATAAGGTTTTGCGATTGCTACCCTACGGTCGCAATGATGAAATTATGTTAATGACGCGCGCAATCGCCACCTTTAACGAAATGCACGTACCCAGACAAATTAAAAAAGTACAAACAGCAATGGATTTTCTTTAAAAATAAGCAGATATGCCGCCCTTTACTACACTATAAGCTAGGCTATCGAATACCCAAAATCTCAGAAATTGCCCCTACAACATCAAGATAGAAGTTGCCACCCACTGCTCGAAATAACTCAAATTTCGAGCCAGGGGCACCAAAAAATGGTCTGAGAAACCATCCCAACTGCATACCTACAAAAGCATAAAGAAATAACCAGGATCTTAAAATAGTAGTGCGAGTTTTTTTGCCAACTTCATCTTGTTGAGAAAGCAACTGCATTCCTTCATAGAGGAACTTGATGCCAAATATACCTGTGATGCCAAAAATTAATACATTTAATAGTTTAAAAAATTGATAAGAATTGGGGGCAGTGATCATAAAGAATAATGTCACTGGTGCCAAGCTGAACAAAAGCACACTAATGACTGACACAGATGTAAGCAACACAACAAAATGTTGTTGAAAACTGCTACGGGAACCAAATAAAACATTAAAAAAGAATAGAGTAGGAAAACAAATAATTAGTGTTAGCAAATAAAATGCTGGAAGTTTAATAGCACCAGATATTGCTTGTGCCCAGCTATGAGATGCACCAATAATTGCACCATAAATAGCAAAAGAAATGGAACTAGCGACAAATAGTGAGCTAATTTTACTTTGTAACCTTACTTCTTGACGAATTTCTTCTAAAAAAGCCTGGCGATCGCGTAATAAACTAATTAAAGTTCCAAAGTATCTATTTTTGTAAGTTGGTTTCTCAAGCATAATAATTGGTATTAGATTTTTGTGTTGTGAACTAATTAATAAACTACTAGATCATGGCTCAGGAACGAATTCCTAAGAGATAGCCAATAGCTTGAATAACGCTCAAATAAAAACTTCCTTCTCTGTCCCTAAATAGTTGAAAGGCAGAGTTAGGTGTACCAAAAAAAGGTCTAAGAGTCCATCCCAACTGACTTCCTACAAAAGCATACAAAAATAGCCAGAATTGTAAGATTCTCTGGCGGGTTTTGCTACCTTCATTGTCTTGTTCTAATACTGAACTTGTAGCTTGATATAAAGAAGAAATTCCAATAAATCCAGTTAAAGAAAATATAACTACATTTAGTAAAATCAAAAATTGGTAATTATTAGTAGTAATTAAAAAAAATAATGTAATTGGTGCAAAGCTGAATAAAAGCACACTAGTAACCGACACCGCAGTTAATACCAGTACTAAATGTTGAGAAAAGCTCCGCTTAGAGCCAAAAATAATATTAGAAAAATACAATGTGGGCAAACAAATTAGCAGTGTAATTAAATATAAAGCTGGTAGTTTAACAGCAGAAGATAAAGCTTGCATCCAACTATGGTATGCACCAATAATGCCGCCATAGATGGCAAGAAATATCGAACTGCAAACTAATAAAGAGATGATTTTACTAGGTAATCTTACACCTTGACTAATTTCTTCTAAAAAAGCTTGGCGATCGCGCAGTAAGTTAATCAATACTGCAAAGTATTTTGTTCCTGGGGATTGCCTTTCAATCATCTTCATCCTCACACAAATTTTCTCGTAAAGACGCGGTTAATCATCTCTGCAATGCATCGTGTCAAATTTTTACCGAATCATCCATCAGCATAATCACTGCCAGACCCAAACTGCCAGCCATCAACTAAACGATGCCAATAATATTGTTGTTGACTTGGCAGGTGCTTAACCAATGTTTCTAGCATTGGACTCAGCCAAAATAAGGCAGTATAAACACTTAAATTCCCATAATGCACCATCCAATCTAACAAGCTTGCCAAACCTACTTGGGGAATTATTTTGACAATTAATCCCGGATTGGCGAAACCAGTTTTTAAAAGTGTTTGCGTCAGCGCTGGAAACTGCACTATATCTTGCAAAAATGGTTTGAGTACGGTTATACCTAGTTGTTCCATTTCTTCAAACACTGCTGAAAGTAGTTGGTTAATTTGATCTGGAGCAATTTTTTGATCCACACCAACACTCATTGCCCTTTGAAACAACCAAGTAACAGCTAGGCTTGGCTGGTAAGGTTGCAACATAGCCAACGCTTTTGCAGATAGTTGGTTTGTTTGTAGTGCTTCACGAATGCCAAATGTTAAACGCCGCAGGTGACGTACCATAGCGCCAAAGCCGCCAAAACTTAAAGGAGATTGGCTACCACTGCTATCTCCTACTGGCAGAATGCGATTCCAAGGAGTTTTGAGAGGACTTTGACGATAAGCAGGAAAGAAGCCAAACAACGCCCGTTGAAACTTCAAATTGCTCAATTCCACACCCTGATATTCTGGTAAGAGGCGTAAATATTCTTCAAACAAAGCTTCTAGACTCAAGCGTTGTGGGTTTGCATCCATGTAGGTAAATAAGTAAGTTGTTCTACCATCCCTTGCTGGAAAAGCTTCCCAGAAGTATTGGCATTGATTTTGCAAGGATGTGAATGATAACAACAAATCGCCAGAGTTATTTTCCAGAAAACCTTGGGCATAACTTCCTACCACCAAGCAAAGCGCATCGGGTTTCTGCCCTTGGCGTGCTTGTTGGGTAATGGGAGATAAATGTCCCATTGCATCGATCAATAATCGAGTTTTGAGTTGGTTGTTTACCATCACCCCATTGGGATGGATTGCTGCCTCACTAAAGGGAGTATTTTCTAACAACTTACCCCCAGCAGCTAAAAATCGGGTTTTTAATGTAGCGAGTAGATAAACTGGATCTACACCAATGTTGAGAACATCCTCTACCCAGACTTCTTTGCCACCCTGAAAGCTAACTCTAGCAGGGTTATATTCGGTGGCGATCGCTTGGTTTAATTCCTCATCTGTCAACAAATTTAATTCCAAAAATACTTCTAATTCTTTGCGAGAAATATTCCACTCTTGTTCTCTACCACGCAACATTCCCCGCTCAATCAACGCTACCTTAACTCCCTGCACAGCTAAGGCACAACCAATCAAAATACCCAAAGTACCACCACAGACAATTACATCCCAGTCCACAGCGTCTAAAGGCTGCTGATTTTCTTTAATTACCATTGGTATCGGTGCATGATCTGCCCTTAGAGATGCCAAGATGCGATCGGCGCGACGCAAACCTCCCATAAGATCGCCTGGTAGTTGGGAGAGAATATCTTCAGTGATGCTCATATTGAATAACCCCTTGAATAATTAGCATCTGCCCCTGGCAATACTAAAAATTTTAATTCTCACAAATTGAAATCCAATTTTATATTTTTCTCTATGATTTGTATACATCTGTCTTCAGTAGGGTTAATCCATAGATGTATCTTGTTACTTTTGATTGTGAGATTTAAAAATTAAAATCGGAATTTATACGCTACATTCCGCTATATTCCTATACTTTTATAGTTTTCTAAACTTTCTTCTCTATGATTTGTATACATCTGTCTTCAGTAGGGTTAAACCACAAATATACTTTTGTTACTGTTGATTGCAGATTCAATAATAACAATCGGAGTTTTGCATGACATTTACCCAAACTAACGATCAAACCATTCGTGAATATATCCAATCTTGGCAGAGATTAGATGTAGATGAACAGCTTGGTTTATTTTGGTTTATCTACAAAGAAATGGGTGGATCAATTACTCCAGCAGCCCCAGGTGCAAGCACTGTTTCCCCAGAAATTGCCGAAGGTTTATTCAACCAAGTTAAAGAATTATCCCACGAAGAACAACTGCAAGTTCAGCGTGATTTAATTAACAAAGCAGATACCCAAATTTCCCGTGAATATGGTTCTCTAGGCGATACCACCAAGTTACTATTTTGGTATCGTTTATCTCAAGGTATGGATAGTGCTACGATCATCCCTGTACCTCCTGAGTACAAGCTTTCCTCAGAAGCTCAAGCGCTGTTGAATAAGATTAAAGAATTATCTTTTGAGCAACAAATTACTCTTTTCCGTGATTACGTTGCGCCAATGGGTGCTGAAGCAAAATCAGGTGCTGAAATTTAGATTTTGATTTTTTGCATCCGCTTGATTGTGTAACTTAAAGTAAGGTTCCTGTAGCTAGTAGGTTACAGGAACCTTTGATGCGATCGCTAGTTTTCTCAATCTCTATTTCCGCTTCATAAGGGAAAATTTCCACCAACATATCTGGGAAAAGAATCCAAAAGCATTGATAGTTCTTTAGTACTAGCAAAAACTCGATAAATTAATAAAATCCCCACAATTGCTGTGGGGAAGGAATTTTGTGAGTCACTCAATACGTGTCCGACTAAATCTGAGTTTAAAATGGACAGGCTGCGATAATATCCACCTTAAGGTATTAATTAAAAAGACATAGAAACTAAATCACCAAATAACCGTTTAATCGCTCTGTGTAATGCCTTTATCATCAAATTTATGCAAAATTATCACAAAACCATCAAAATAGGCTTTTAAAGTTAGATTACTAGTTCTGGCGTCAGCTAACATTAAATTACTTCATCCTTTTGATAGATACTTAAATATACCAAAGGATTGAATCAATACTCTGACAAACAGACTGATAATATTTATCGCTGGTATATTACTTTTTAGTCAACCCTGATTAATTTCAGGGTTTTATATTACTTGCAAGTATTTTTGCACTCTTTGCTCAAGCATCAATATCAGTAAATTTCAAGAAAGGTTACATTAAATCACTGAATTTTATTTTATAACTATAGTGCTTATTTGAGTCTCTAATACTGATTCGATAGCCACTAAGTATTTTAGATTTTGATAAATACCGTAATAATGCGGACAAATTGGCGAACATAGCTTTGTTAAATGTACTTAATTATAGAAAAACTTACGGTTAAGTAGATAAAAATTTCACAAAACTAGTTACTTACCTCAGTAATGACGAATACAACCAGAGCAATTAGACTATGTTTTCAAAGAGATTACACAACGCCTAAGAGGTCACGTTGTAAGACTTCCATCTCCTCATGGCAAGTTGAGTCAGTTCGCTCAATAAAACCGTAGTAGCCAGCTACGGTTTTTTTTTGCGAGAAAAAACTCAGGCTTAACAGTATCAAAATCATTTGAAGATATCCCCGTTAGTTTAAGTAAAACCGCGGGAAGAATAATCTGGGTCTGGGATAAGGCATACATATAATTGCAGCGTTTTCCCTAGTTTAGGCTCGTCATAAGTGTTTCTGGAGTTCACCATGATTGAGAAATTAGTCTATATCACCAACCAAAATACAGATGCATTGGTAGATATAGTGCTGGGGTTTTATCTTGACGGAGATGCCGTTGATCGGCAACAAATTGAACGCGAGCTGATTAACTTAGGAGTTAAACATCAGCTTGGCAGTGGACGGGAATTAGTACAAAAACTGCGGCAATTAGCAGCAGATAGGGGATTATAGAAGTTATAAGGAAATAGGGAACAAGGGTAATCCTCAACAACATTTATTTTTCCGCTGATTACCCAGTTCCTTTGACTCTATACATCTATACAAATCTTAAAGCCTTGCTTCTACAAGTGCCACGGGGTTATTGCTAGTACTTGCGATTCGCTGTTGCAATTCTTGCCAACGCACGCCTTCTAGATTAGGTAAAACTACATTAGCTCTACCGACTCGCTCAACAGGCCCAAGCCCAACAGTCCACATACCTGCGGCTGTAGCTGCTTCTATTCCTGCTGTGGCATCTTCTACCACAAGACACTGTGATGGTGAAACCCTAAGCTGTTGGGCAGCAAAGAGGAAAAGGTCTGGCGCTGGTTTTGGTTGAGAGACGCTGTAGCCATCGGCTATAGCATCAAATTTATCTCGAATACCCAAGCGCTGAATTACAGTCTGAGCATTTTTACTAGATGAACCCAAGGCTACTTTTATCCCAGCAGAACGTAGTTCTTGCAATAGATTTGCTACTCCAGGCAGCAAATGGGCAGTTGTAATGTTTTGGATTAATTTCAGGAAGTAGTTGTTTTTACGCTCCATAATTTCCTGAATTTGCTCTTCAGTGGCGGGGCGATCGCCTAAAATTTTTAACAGTGTTTCCCGACGTGGTAATCCTCGAATGGCGTCATTGGCTTCACGATCAAAAGGAATACCTTCTTCATCGGCTACTCGCTTCCAGCCTAAATAGTGTAATTCCGAGGTATCAGTTAACACACCATCTAAGTCAAAAATGACACCACTAATTGCGGGGACTGAAGTTTGCAGATTTACATCTGCTTGTTGGTCGGCAATTTCCATGTCTGTTTCTTGTCGCAAATCGAAGTCATACCACTCATTGCGCCATTGCAGGCGGAATTTCAAGCGCTTCCAACTCGGAGGCAGATTGGGACAGGCAACTGGGCCAAATTGAGTCATTCGGATACCACCAAACCCAAATACCACAGCTTGCCATACTCCTCCAGCACTGGCCGCATGAATTCCTTCAGCTGCGTTACGCCTGACATCTTCCAAGTCTACCAATGCTGACCGGAGAAAATGCGTGTATGCGTGAGTTGGTTGATTGAGGTCGCAAGCTAAAATAGCGTGAATTGCTGGGCCGAGTGAGGAACCATAAGTATGGTCGGTGCGCTTGGTGTAATAATCCCAGTTGCTTGCCAAGGTTTTATAATCATAACGCCCGCGTAGCAAGTAGAGGAGCATCAACACATCTGGCTGTTTGAGAATCTGCTTTTCGTTGGTGGCTTCAATTCCCAGTAAACCTTGCAGAGATTTGCTGCGTGGTTCGTAATCCGCGAGGTTGACATCTTCTAGTTGGAAAAAACCTTCAAATTGCTCAATTAAGCCAGTTAATGCATCTTGATTAACAAATAAATGCTCTTGGATATCAACCCATTTGTGCAGACGTTCTGTAGTCAAGTCAAGTTGTTGCGCTAGTTGGGCTGAGGTTTCGGGACAGGCTTGCTTGAGCCAATCCCAAAGTGCTAAAGCTGATTGCAAATGCCACTGCACCATCAGATTGGTGAAGGCGTTATTATTGACGCGATCGTGATTTTCATCGGGGCCAATCACATCTAAAATGTCATAGCAGTTGCGATCGCTGTTCCACTGAACCCGACTTTCCCAGAAAACAGCAGTATCTAAGAGAATTTCCGCACCATAATCGCGCATCCAATCATCATTATCGGTAAACTGCCAATAGTGCCAAACAGCATAGGCTATGTCAGCAGTAATATGAACTTCGATATCACCACACCAGATCCGCACTAATCCACCGTTGGCATCTGGTACCCAACGAGGAGTCACTTCATCTCCAGTATCGGCACTTTCCCAAGCAAACATGGCTCCTTGATATCCAGCTTCCTGCGCTTTGCGTCGCGCCCCTGGTAGAGTGTGATAGCGGTAGGTGAGCAAGTTACGTGCCAGGGCAGGTTGAGTTAAGGTGAGGAAGGGAAGAATAAAAATTTCCGTATCCCAAAAAATATGTCCCCGATAGGCAAAACCAGAGAGGGTTTTAGGAGGAATGCTAACGCGGTCATCATGACGTGGTGCAACAGCCAGTATTTGAAAAAGATTGTAGCGGACGCTCAACTGAGCTTGGCGATCGCCTTCAATAATAATGTCACTGTCTTGCCACACTTGTTCCCATGCCGCAATGTGAGCTGCTAGCAGGGTTGAGTAATTCGGTTCATCTGCTAGTGTTTGTAGAGCTGCTGCGATCGGAATTTCTGTCTCCCGTGATGTAAATACGGTGACAATCTTTTCTACAGTAACGGTTTTTCCTGGTACTGCACGGAAAGTTGTGGTTAAAGTTGGGGAAGTATCAGCATTTTCTAAGCATACGGGTGCTGCATTTTCACCCTCTACCACTAACTTAGCTGCCATACCCAGTTGAATTTCTGAGTGGTGAGTTTGATTGTACTGCCAGATAATTTGCTCTACACCACCTTGATTGAGAGTTTTCCAATGTTTGATACCTTGGGTATCTGGTTCAGGGTTTAACACAGCTTCGACCGAGATATCACCCTCAAAGTCTAAGGATGTCACCTGAGTGCGAATCGCTAAAACGTGTTGATTTGCCAAACTAGCGAAACGCTCGAAGTGTAAATCTAAAGTGTGACCCTTGGGGGAACGCCAACGCACATCACGACTCACTATACCCAAACGCAGATCCAGCCGTCGTTCGTAGTTAAGAATCTCACCACTGTCCATGCTAAAGCGATCGCCTGCCACTTTTACCACCAATGGCAGCCAGCTAGGGCAATTGACAAGTTCGGTATAGGCAATTGCAACTTTGTCATACACACCGTGAATAATTGTTGCTGGGAAATCTTGAGGATAGCCTTCTTCAAAAGTACCCCGCGTTCCTAAGTAACCGTTGCTGATAGTAAAGACGGTCTCTTTATGGTGTAGCTGCGTGGGGTCAAATTCCGTTTCAATAACGTTCCAGTCTGTAGCTTCTAGCAGTGCTTGATTGTGTTGAGAATTGCGAACGGATACGTTAGACATAAGTAAATAAGCCTAAATCTTCGGAGCTAGCTTGGGGCAGGATGAAATAACCTTTTTAGGAATTAATTGAATAATTCGCTCTCTTCCTTCTTCGTCTTGACTTTGATACAGTCTCAACGGAAAACATTGACGTTCTGAATAACAGCAAGTTTTCGATTTCATCCATCTCTAGTTAGATTTATTAATAACTCATGTCTCAAGACATTAACATCAGAAATTTTATGAATCTATACATTTATTTCGTTGGCTTCCCAAAATAAAGGTAATATGTAACTTTCATCAGGAGAGCCACTAATTAAGGTAGGAAAACGTTTCCGGCTTTGAATACCAATAACATCTGTTTCGGGAACAGAGGAGCAACCCTACCTATACACAGTAATTTGAATAATTATTACAGTATAAACAACTACTACAAAATTTTTAAATTAAAATTTTAGATTTTAGATGAAACACCTAGTGCTTCCGTGTCTGGTACGCTAGCTGTAACCAAAATGCGAGTCGAATCTCCTTTACTACAAAATATCACTCCTGCTGCCAGTAATCAGATAACACACCAAGAAATTACTGACTCTGCAACATGCCAAGGAATTGTCCAACTCTACACAGCAGATGCAAAGTGAGATCAGAACAGCGAGGCATTAATAGGTAGCAAACGTTTTCAAGCAAATAATCTTGAGAATTTACAGCGCGTTGTTCGCAATTTTGAAACGGCAATGGGCTTAGAGGTTGTTTGAAAAGTAGTTGACTGTGATTTTAAGCACTTATTGATCCCCCCTAGCCCCCTTAAAAAGGGTGGAAAACTTCTTAAAGTTCCTTTTTTCAAGGGGGGGAATTTAGGGGGTTCTAAAATGTTTTGCTACCAACAAGAGAACTTTTAAAACATCCTCTTAGATACTGTAAGAAATGAATATACATTGCACGGCCAAACTCATCAGTGGTTTATGCCAGAAAAACGCCACAACTAATGTAAATGCCTTAAATGAAAAAGTTTACGCCGAATTATTTTTGACTCCGAATTCAGATTCTTGGTTAGGGCTAATGAGCAATGATAGTTACAATGCCATTGATAATGATGGAATCCGTAAGTAATGCTGTAACTTTGCATTAATAATTTAATTGTGTATGAAATTTTTTAGAGCTTTTAGAAAATGTAGTATTTTCTAAAAGTCATGAAATAAAATTATTTACCTGCGATTGTTTGCGCTGTTACAACCCGGATTTTTTAAAGAGTTTAATATACGTCAAGAGCATAAGAAAACAAAAGTCTTTTACATAAGGATAAATAAGTCTTTCACCATTTAAAGGCTTGTTTTTGCTGTATCAAACTATACTATACTATGTATTTGCTTTGTCAACAATTCCCAAAGTTTTTTATGGTTTTGAAACGATAAATCCACAGATAATTAACCAAAAAAGGAAGTTCCACGTTATTCCAGAAAAATATCCTGCGTTTTGCTAATTATTCAGGGTTTAGACAAATTAGTTGCTTTCAAAACTAAAATTTTCAGATTTTCTGCGCCACCAGTAAGAGGTAATCTATGGTGCAAAACTCAAAGTTAGGGTACACATTGTCCCCTAAATCTATTCTGCGTCCATCCGTTATTATAAGTATAATTGCATCTTTATTGGTTGGTGGAATCAGTTTTTATACAGTGAAACGTTGGCAATATTCCGCTAATTCAGAGACACAAATACCAGCAAAAAAATTACTAGAAATCAAAACAGTAACAGCCTTGGGAAGGCTAGAGCCAAAGGGAGAAGTAATTAAAGTTGCTGCTACTGTGTCAGCAGAAGGGAGTCGGGTAGAAGAGTTGTTAGTAAAGGAAGGAGATAGAGTTCAAAAAGGTCAGATAATTGCTACCTTAGACAGCCGCGATCGCCTCCAAGCAGCATTCAAAGAAGTTCAAGAACAAGTAAAAGTAGCCCAGGCGAATTTGGCCAAGACGCAAGCAGGCGCTAAACGTGGTGAAATTGTAGCTCAACAGGCCGCGATCGCTCGTCTAGCAGCAGAACGCAAAGGCGACATTGAAATTCAAACAGCCACAGTTGCGCGCTTGCAAGCCCAAGTCCAAAATGCCGAAGTTGAAGACAAACGCTATCAGCTTTTGTATCAACAAGGAGCAATTTCCGCCTCTCAAAAAGACACCAGACACCTCACCCTAGAAAGTGCCCGTAAAAGTCTGCAAGAGGCAAAGGCACAGTTAAATCGTATTCAATCAGCCAGCCAACAACAACTCAAAGAAGCCACAGCTAACCTACAACGCATCTCCGAAGTTAGAGGTGTAGATGTAGCAGCTGCCCAAGCAGAAGTTAATCGTGCCCTAGCAGCCATGAATCTCACACAAGCAAATTTACAACAAGCTTATGTGCGATCGCCCCAAGATGGACAAGTATTTGAAATCCATACCCGTCCTGGAGAATTAGTATCAGATGATGGCATTGCCAGTATTGGGCAAACGAACCAAATGTATGCTGTTGCTGAGGTTTACGAAAGCGATATCAGCAAAGTACATCCTGGGCAGAGAGTACAGGTGTTTAACGATTTCCTTCCCAGCGAATTGCAAGGAACAGTAGATCGGGTTGGCTTACAGGTACGTCGGCAAAATGTGATCAACACCGATCCCTCCAGCAATATTGACAGTCGAGTAATTGAAGTTCATGTGCGGCTAGATGATGCATCTAGCTCCAAAGCTGCCAAGTTTACCAATATGCAAGTCAAAGTAGTAATCCAACTATAAGACCAAATTTGGTTCTCCTCAAAACTTGCATCTGCTTTTTCGTCCGCCAATAAATTTATTTCTTGGCTCAAAGCTAAACTCAGCACTTAGTACTCACATCTCAGCACTGCTTATGATGGGATTTATCCAACAATTGCGGCGACGAACACCTCTGGGGTGGCTACAACTGAGTCATGAAAAAAGTCGGTTATTGGTAGCATTGTCTGGGATTGGCTTTGCGGATGTACTCATGTTCATGCAGTTTGGCTTTCAGAGTGCTTTGTATGACAGTAACACAAGACTACATCGCAGTTTGCGCTCAGACATAGTTTTAATTGGTTCCCAAACCCGTAACCTGCAAAGAATCTCTACGTTTTCTCGCCGACGACTTTACCAAGCTATGGATATACCAGGGGTGAAGTCAGCAGAAGCAATTTACGTCAGCAACATGATTTGGAAGAATCCCCAAACAAGAAATGACACAGAGATTCTTGTTATTGGGTTCAATCCAGACAAGCCAGCTTTTGACCTACCGGAAGTTAACCAACAATTGCAGGCGATCAAGCAGCCATACACCGTCCTGTTCGACCGTGGTGCTAGAGGTAAATACGAAGAAACGATCACCCAAATCGAACAAGGTAAAACGGTTACGACTGAAATAGAACGCCGCACGGTAACTATTCATGGTTTATTCAAAGTTGGGGCTTCTTTTGGGGCTGATGGCACTTTAATGACCAGCGACGAGAACTTTTTGCGGCTATTTCCTCGGCAACTGGCTTCCAATGTCAGTGTGGGTTTGATTCAAGTGCAACCAGATGCTGACAAAAAGCAGGTAGTAGCGGCATTAAGAGCTTACCTAAAAGATGATGTCAAAGTCTTGACCCACAAAGAATTTATTGAATTTGAAAATGACTTTTGGAGAAGAAACTCCCCCATTGGCTTTATTTTTAATTTGGGTGTATCGATGGGGTTTTCTGTGGGGGTAATTCTTGTTTATCAAGTTCTTTCCACGGATGTAAATGCCCATGTTAAAGAATATGCCACCTTCAAAGCAATAGGATATGGCAATTTATACCTGTTAAATGTCGTATTTGAAGAGGCAGTAATTTTAGCATTTTTAGGCTTCATTCCAGGCACGGCAGTATCTTTGGGGCTTTATTATCTAACTCGGAATGCCACAAACTTGCCTATGTACATGACAGCACTCCGGGCATTAAACGTATTGTTGCTGACAATTATCATGTGTGGTATTTCTGGAGCGATCGCTACTCGGAAATTACAGTCTGCTGACCCCGCCGATATGTTCTAAAAATAATTTGGAAATAGGGCATGGGGCATTGGGCATTGATTTTCATGACGAGCGTTGTGGGATTTTCCCGTGGGGGGCTGATTTTAAAAGTCCTAAGTAAAAATCTGTCTCTAGTCCCTTGTATTCTCTGTGTCCACCGAAGTTTGCTCAACGGGGGGAACCCCCGCACCGCAACTTCTCTCTGCGCCTCTGCGTGAGATTTTACGACTTAAATAAAATAACTCCATGTCTAGCAAAACGATCATTTCTATCCAAAATCTCGACCACTACTTTGGTTACGGTCAACTCCGTAAGCAAGTTTTATTAAATATCAACTTAGAGATTAAAACTGGTGAAATTATTATCATGACAGGGCCGTCTGGTTCTGGGAAAACAACACTGCTGACACTAGTGGGAGGGTTGCGTTCTCCCCAGTTTGGTAGTTTGCGGGTTTTGGGACGAGAACTTTGCGGTGCTAGTGCCCAGCAACTAGTAGAAGCGCGACGGCATAACGGTTATATTTTTCAAGCACATAACTTGCACGGTAGTTTGACAGCACTCCAGAATGTCAAAATGGGCTTGGAACTGCACAAGCATATTTCACTGCAAGAAATGCAAAGCCGAGCAGCTCTAATCTTAGAGCAGGTAGGATTAGGGCATCGCCTTCATTATTATCCTGATAAACTGTCAGGAGGACAAAAACAAAGAGTAGCGATCGCCCGTGCGCTAGTCAGTCATCCTCAACTTGTCCTAGCAGATGAACCTACAGCCGCCCTTGATAGTCAATCTGGTCGAGATGTAGTTAACTTGATGCAGAAACTAGCCAAAGAACAAGGCTGTACCATTCTCATGGTGACTCATGACACCCGCATTCTGGATATTGGCGATCGCATTATTCACCTGGAAGATGGTAAATTAAAGACTAAAGTTAAAATTTACAATTAAAAAACTAAAATTTAATCTTCCTTTTACCGCAAATTGATATGCAGTATTGCGGTGAAAAACATACTCATTAAAAAGACGCTAAAAGCCTAGAATTAAAAGTTTTTAAATTTTGAATTTCCTATAGCAGTATTATGTCGTCTCATTAAGTTTCACAATAGTAAAGAACCTTTACGGTTCTGCTCGCAATAGCAAAACTGCTGACACCTAAACAACGGTGCCAATTTACGATGCTTGAAAACCTCTTCGATGCTTACAGTCCTCTGTTTATTTGGATTGGTCTAGGACTTATATTATCTCGGTTCATCCCGGATAGTTTTCTGAGATTACTCGGTCAAGGACTTTACTGGGTAGGAGTCCCGCTGCAACTTCTAGTTTTAGCACGTCACACTAACTTGTCTCACGGTGGACTAATACCTGGGATAGCAGTACTAATCTTGCTGTTGAGTCTAGGGCTAGCAGTAATAATTTGGTGGGGGCTGCAAACTTTAACAAGTAGAAAATTACACCCAGAACGAGGTAAGCTGGATTTATCAGTTGATACTTCCAATGTTAACTCTCAGGCGCGGGCGAGTTTAGGAAGTTTTATTCTGGCTACGATTTTAGGTAATACAGGCTTCGTGGGATTGACACTCACACAGGTACTGACTAGCCCAGAAAATATGGACTGGGCGGTATTATTTAGTGTTACCAATAATGTTGTCGGTACATACGGAATCGCAGTCTTAATCGCTAGCTATTTTGGCAAAAGAGGCACAAAGAACCATTGGTGGATTCAGTTACGGGATTTATTAACTGTCCCCAGCTTGTGGACATTTTTTATTGGTTTGAATACTCAGTTTGTTCAATTACCAGAAGTAGTGGAGTCTGGACTAGAACAAGCTGTCTGGGTAGTGATTGCTTTCGCTTTGTTGCTAGTTGGTTTACGACTAAGGACGATCAAGGGCTGGAAAAGTTTAAAGATATCTCTAATTGCCAGTATGATGAAAGTTCTGATTGTGCCTATGCTAGTAGGTTTAGTTGCTACCTATTTAGGTGTGACTGGCGAAGAACGTTTGGTGCTGGTACTGATGTCTGGAACACCCACAGGGCTTTCTGTACTTATTCTGGCAGAAGTTTATGACCTAGATCGGAATTTGTTAGCTAGCAGTATTGGCTTGACTTTTGTAGGGTTATTTCTAGCACTTCCCCTGTGGCTTGTTTGGTTTGGTTAGAATAGATTCGGTTAAACTAAACAAAGGTAAACTATACTACCTAGATAACTTTGCCTAAGACAATCTGTTGTCTCTCAATATCCCACATAAATAAAATAATTATTTTTTCCAGGCCTTGACAATCACAGTGAGTAAAGTTTAGTCTCTGGAAGATTTCCTGATACTTATGTTTTTCAAAAATATTTGCTTCCATTAGGAAACACTAGTAGTAGTAAGCTAGTCTGTTGCCCAAAGAAGTAAGGATTTTTTGCAGCTCTATGACTATTGAGGATCGGATTACTAACTCTCAAAAAAAGTTATTCAATCATGGCATGAAAAATTTGACACCTAATCGCCATGTAGCCAATCTGTTAATGGGAATGTTAGCTGCATTTCCCGTTGCCTTGGCATTACCTGTAGAGGCTTTACAAGTAAAGGTAAATCCCAGCAATCCTCAGTTGGGAGACACCCTGTCAGTATTGATTAATCTGGATAATCCAGGAAATGGTAACAATCCCACAGTAACTAATGGTGAGAAAACTTACCCAGCGTTTGAGATTGCACCCAATCAGTATCGGGCTTTTATACCAACAACTCCTTTGGAAAAACCTGGAACCAGAACACTTCGGATTTCGGGGAATAGCCAGCAACAAAACTTAAAAGTACAAGTACGAAATCGCAAATTTCCTGTACAACGGATTAATTTACCGCCAGGAAAAGCCGGAGTACAAGCTACAGAGCTTGAACTTAAACGTGTGGCAGCTTTTAAGGCACTACAAACACCCGAAAAGTATTGGAGTGGTGCTTTTATCAAACCTAGTTCAGCGCGGATTAGTACAATCTATGGTGTACGCCGCTACTATAATGGTAAATTTGCAAATGATTACTATCATCGTGGCGTTGACTACGCTGGAGCAACAGGCTCACCTGTTGTTGCTCCAGCTGCTGGGCGTGTTGCTTTGGTAGGCAAAGTATCGCAAGGGTTTCGGGTTCACGGTAACGTAGTTGGCATTGACCACGGTCAAGGAGTGACAAGCATTTTCATGCATTTAAGTCGCATTAATGTCAAAGAAGGTGATTTGGTCAAACCTGGTCAGTTGATTGGCGCAGTGGGATCAACAGGTGCTTCCACTGGCCCACATTTGCACTGGGGTTTATATGTCAATGGGCAATCTGTTGATCCAACACCTTGGAGAACTAAGGTTTTTAATTAGCATAAGCGAGATTAAGCACGTTTGTAATTAATTTGTATATTATTTTGCCTATTTTTAGGCAAAATAAACTAAATTTCTAGCATTCCTACCTTGCTTGGGTGGCTTAAATGATAATGAGCGTTATGAGTATTGAAAAAATTGTAGAACAAGCTCTCCAGGATGGTTATCTTACACCAGCAATGGAAGCAGAAGTCGGGCGCATCTGTGATAACGCCTCTGAACTCTCAATAGAAGAGTATATGGCGCTGGATCGACTGATGGGAGCGCTATTGACTGGTGAAGTAGTAGCGGTGCCTCGCAAACAATTCATTAACGTCATGGAAGAATTGGTGCTGACAGAGGCGATCGCACGAGTCGCAGAAATTGAAGCTACTAGCGAAAGCTCTGTAGATGTAGGGGATATTGCTGCTTACGCTCTCAACCGCCTCCCCCCCTTGTATGCTACTACAGAAGAAGGTGCTAACTATCAGCGCCAACGCGCCAAGGCAGAACTTCAAGAATTAATTAACCAACAAATAGGTGAGGCAATTGGTCGTAACCTTGACCAACCCAATGACAACAGAACACCAGTCGTGGGCAAAACTACTGGTAATGAAGTTCTGCGCCAAGTCAGTAACTTACTTCAAGTCTACGCACCTAATTTTGAGCAAAAATAATAACCTTAATTAGTCAATTGTCAATAATCAGTGGTCTGGAGCAAAGCCAAACAACTCACAACTGAGTATTGACAACTGATTATCATCATTCGCGCACAATTACTGGTGTCCCCACCTTCACTTGTTCGTACAACAATCGGACATCAGGATTACGCATTCTTAGACAGCCATGAGAAATAGCGGTTCCCATGACTTCGGTATTTGGCGTGCCATGAAAGCCAATTTGATTGTGTCCATCTGACCAAAAACTAATCCATCGTTCTCCTAAAGGGCTATCGGGGCCAGGCTCAAAGACTTGATCGGTAATTGGATGACGCCAGATAGGATCGTGCTGCTTGTACATTACTTGAAAATTACCTGTAGGTGTTTCCCAACCCTTTTTACCTACAGCAATAGGGTAACTAGCTATAACCACATCTGAACGGTAAACATAGGCGCGGCGATCGCTTAAATCAACCACTACTTGCCTATCACTATATTTATTATTATTAAATAAATTCTGTTGGGCTAAAGCCTTAGGTAATAGCGACTGTGGCCAAATTGATGCAGCTAGGTTCTGTTGTTTTTCTTGCACTAATAGCCGAGTTTTTTTGGGTTCGTCAGTTACCTTAGCTACATTTTTAGCCTTTATTCTCGACTTAGTATTATGACGCTTTGTTGCTGATAACTTTGATGTAGACTTTCTCGGCATAGGTTCATTAGAAACTGACGCACCATATGCGGTTGCGCCTAAATTTCCTTTAGAGATGCTATAGACGTCATTTTTGCGGCTATCCTTCGAGGAGGCTAGCTGTTTAAATTGCTGTTGTGTTGAGTTAATCCGCCAATGGACAGCCAGAGATAAGATTGCTGTGCCAAAACAGAGCAACATCACTATCCGCGCTACAGATTCATTTCTTACCATTGCCACCACCTATTGTTGATCCCTGACATATCCAGTTGACTAATTGGACGAGTTCATTATCTAATTATCAAAAATTTATAAATACTTATCAGTTCCCTCACAAATTTACTACTACCTCTGGGCACACTAGGGCTAGGCAGAAGTCCCCGCGAAAAAAACTTTAGGTAATAAACCTCAGTTATTGGAACTTTTAAAGTGCAGCAGTCCATCATTAATGGTGTGGGTGGGAGAAAGATTATGTTTGAAAAACTATTGCTAGCAGTCACAATTACATTTTCCCTCAACTTCTTTTTTCAAGTTCGTGTACCCGATCAAAGTAAGGCTGATACTAATTATCAACAGCGCACAAAAACACCAGCCACAATTTTAGTCACAAGACCAGATAAATAACAGTCCTAGTAGTTACAAGAGGTTACAACAGCCTAAATTTAAAAATTTTTGTGTTGCGCTTAATTGCAATATTGCAAATCTAAAATTTTGCTGATTTTTAGTATGCATCTGACCTCATGGGAAATTAAATACTTTACATCTAAATCTAAACATTGCCTATGTTGAAAATAAGGCAGAGGGCAGAAGGGGTAAGATTTTCATTCTCTCGTTGTATGATTTATCACATGAGCGTCTGTCTTGAAAATAGGGACTGGGGACTAAGGATTACGGAGGAAAGATTTTCATGACGAGCATTGTGGGCTATTGCCTATGGGGTTCTATCTAAATGGGAGGGAAGCCGGAAGTCTATGGCTGCCTATATTCAATATTCAAAATCGGAAATTTAGCAACTGGGTCTTTTTTCACCTTTTGACGAAACTTTTGTAACTCTACAATCCAGTACTAAGTTAACTTGCTTTGGCTTTTCCAGCCAGAAACTCACTCACGCCGGCTTGCCCAAACATAAGCCTCGTTAACCAACTGATCTGCATCAGATTGTCAACTCTGTTATACGCTTTTTATGCATAAAATACAATTCCTGTCAAGTGTATAGTGACAGTTATCATTAACAGCACAAATGTACGTAACATTGCTACACCTCTAAAATCTGATAAATAATAGCTGAAAGGCTTGAAATGTAAATGTTAAAGCCAAAAAGCATACCTATGATTCGCTAAAGGACTATTCATACTTGGATACCCGATTGTTCCAGTCACAAATCCGTCACTTACTCTAGGAACTTCCCACTAATTAGCAGGTCTAATAGAAAGGGATGATTTAGAGCCAGTACGATCTATGAGTCAATCGATTACTGTATCCTGGTCAACGGTTGATGCGAGGTGTCCAGAAGCATCGGTGCAAGTTGACAAACTCTCCAATCACGATTTAATTTTGCGTTGTCAAACTGGGCTACGTCCGGATCGTGCTGCGTTTGCGGAGCTATTGCGTCGTTATCAAACTCAAGTCGATAGGGTGTTATATCATTTAGCACCAGATTGGCCTGATAGAGCTGATTTAGCTCAAGAAGTTTGGATTCGCGTGTATCGGAATATTAACCGATTACAAGAACCATCTAAGTTTCGGGGCTGGTTAAGTCGCATTGCCACTAACTTATTTTATGATGAGTTGCGTAAACGCAAGCGGGTTGTTAGTCCTTTATCATTGGATGCTCCCCGCTCGGTAGACGACGGTGAAATGGATTGGGAAATTGCTGGAGATACCCCTGGGCCAGAAGAGGAACTGACGACTAGAGAATTTTACGAGCAACTGCGAGAAGCGATCGCCGATTTACCAGAGGTGTTTCGCACTACAATTGTTCTTAGAGAAATCGAAGGTATGGCATATGAAGAAATTGCCGAAATCACTGGTGTTTCCTTGGGAACTGTGAAGTCGAGAATAGCCAGAGCTAGATCCAGATTGCAAACCCAGTTGCAAAGCTATCTTGATACCTAAATGTACAATATCTGTCCTCTGTCGAATGGCAGAATTTAAGCATTGATTACCAATTGTACAAAGAATATAAATATCCTCTGGTATTAGGAAAAAAGATTGATGAATTTCTCAAAATTATCTGTTGTATTTACCCGTATATGAATTGGTAATAATGTTAAGATGACTACTGATTCTCAGTTTTATGACCGTTCTCACGTGCAACTTTCTAGAAACTTGCCAGATGGAATGGCTAATCATACCAATGAATCAACGGGTGCTATGGATATGGTGAAGCGCGATCGCTTCGAGTTATTGAGTGCTTACCTCGATGGAGAGGTGACTGCTGCCGAACGTAGGCAAGTAGAAGAATGGCTGGCAAACGATGCCTCCGTTCAATGCTTGTATGCTCGATTGTTAAAGTTAAGGCAAGGGTTGCGGACTATGCCAGTACCAGCAACCCAACAGCCAATAGAAACCACACTCCAGCAAGTTTTGGCACGTTTGAATCGCAGTTCCCAGTTAGCCTGGGCATTCGGAGGTGCAGCCATTGCTGCTTGTGTCATTGGCACAGTATCCGGCATCCTACCAGGTGGAGAATCCAGGACACTGCAACTAGCGCAACAACGAATAGAACCAATACAAGCCAAGTCAGAACCTACCGTCCCTGCTTCACCGTTAATGGTGGCCTTAAATAACCCGGTCATTGAAATTCCTAAAGCAGCAGTAGCTTCTCCGACAAAGCCAGCAACACGGGAAAATCCTAAACAGGGGCATATTGAACAGGATATAAACTAATTGCAAAGGTTAGAACTGCGCTTTGCTGGCGGTTAAACCACAGCCAGTCCACCATCCATCGGGTTGAGGCTTGCCTCCCAATCGGCGCACTTGATCTGGGGTCATTAGGTAAACCCAAGCCCAACCCAAGGATAACCCTTGCAAGTCGAATATCTCAATCTGCTGTCGATTATAAAGATTTTCTCTTATTTGTCTAGTAGGCTGATAATCTTCGAGATCGTCTAGTTGGCTTAAAATTTTAGATTCGGCAAAAGAAAGTAAATACCCGTAGACTTTGCTTTCTTCCAGCGTCATCGCTGGGTACCCCATCGGTAGAGCAAAAAGTTGACCTCGCGCAATAGCTCTTTTGGCATTTACTACTTTGTCAGCACAGTATCTTTTATAATTAACTTCACCTGGTTTGAGCGTGCCATAAACAAAAACGCGCACAGTAGCAGAAAATTTCATATTTGTTTCAGTCATAGCTGATTTTAACCAACTGAATTTCTTTGCCTACCATCTACAATATGGAGGCAGATACGATTACAGATCCAGTAGGAGCATTTTTTGGTGGATTCCCGATACAACCCAGCCGCGATTGAGGAAAAATGGCAAAAAACATGGGCAGAACTTGGCTTAGATAAAACACCTACAGATAGCGACAAGCCAAAATTCTACGCTTTGTCCATGTTCCCCTATCCATCTGGTAGCCTACACATGGGTCACGTTCGTAATTATACGATTACTGACGTGATTGCTCGCCTCAAGCGAATGCAAGGGTATCGAGTACTCCACCCAATGGGTTGGGATGCCTTTGGCTTGCCAGCAGAAAACGCCGCCATTGATCGTGGCGTTCCTCCAGCAAAATGGACTTATCAGAATATTGCCCAGATGCGGCAGCAATTGCAGCGTCTTGGTTTGTCTATTGATTGGGACTGCGAAGTCGCTACTTGTTCACCAGACTATTACAAGTGGACACAATGGATTTTCTTGCAGTTTTTGCAAGCAGGGTTAGCTTACCAAAAAGAAGCAGCAGTTAACTGGGACCCAATTGACCAAACTGTACTCGCAAACGAGCAAGTTGATAACGAGGGACGTTCTTGGCGTAGTGGCGCAAAAGTTGAGCGCAAATTGTTGCGTCAGTGGTTTTTGAAGATTACTGACTACGCTGAAGAATTGCTCAATGACTTGGATAAGTTGCCAGGTTGGCCAGAACGCGTCAAATTGATGCAGGCTAACTGGATTGGTAAATCCACAGGTGCTTACTTGGAATTTCCCATCATTGGGTTGAATGAAAAAATCAGCGTATATACCACACGCCCGGATACCGTTTATGGTGTTAGCTACTTGGTATTAGCACCAGAGCATCCTTTAACAAAGCGCGTCACTACTAAAGAACAAAAAGCAGCCGTAGAAGCGTTTATTCAAGAGGTTATCAATCAAAGTGAGTTAGAACGTACCGCTGAAGACAAACCTAAGCGAGGCATTCCCACTGGCGGTAAAGCAATTAACCCCTTTACTGGGGAAGAACTGCCTATCTGGAGTGCTGACTATGTGCTGTATGAGTATGGTACTGGGGCAGTCATGGGTGTACCCGCTCACGATGCCCGTGATTTCAAGTTTGCCACTAAATATAACTTGCCGATAGAGTTTGTGATCGTTCCGCCAGAAGAAGTTGTAGATGAGGATTTCCGCCAAGAAGATCCACCTTTAATCATGATTTCTTATGACAGTGCATATACTGAACCAGGAACTCTGATTAATTCTGGCCCTTTTAGTGGGATGCCATCTGTAGAAGCCAAGCAAGCGATAGTTGAATATGCCGAACAGCAAGGTTTTGGTAAAGCTAGGGTGCAATATCGTTTGCGGGATTGGTTGATTTCTCGACAGCGGTATTGGGGGGCACCAATACCAGTAATTCACTGCCCCAACTGTGGGATAGTACCAGTCCCTGACAAAGATTTGCCCGTAGAGTTGCCGGAAGAAGTAGAGTTTACCGGACGCGGCGGTTCACCTTTGACTCAGTTAGAAAGCTGGATGAATGTCCCTTGTCCAACTTGTGGCACTCCAGCCAAGCGCGAAACTGACACGATGGATACTTTTATAGATTCCTCGTGGTATTTCTTGCGGTATCCAGACGCTAAAAATGAACAGCAAGTTTTCGATTCCAGTAAAACCAATGACTGGATGCCAGTTGATCAGTATGTGGGTGGAATTGAACACGCGATTTTGCATTTATTGTATTCGCGCTTCTTTACTAAAGTACTGCGAGACAGAGGTTTGTTAAACTTTGATGAACCTTTCCAACGGTTGTTGACTCAAGGTATGGTGCAGGGTTTAACTTATCTCAATCCCAACAAGGGTGGTAAAGATAAATGGATTCCTTCTCATCTTGTAGACCCCGCTAATCCACGCGACCCCCAAACCAGGGAACCATTGCAACGCCTGTATGCTACCATGTCCAAGTCAAAAGGCAACGGTGTAGCACCAGAAGATGTAATTAGTAAATATGGTGTAGATACAGCACGGATGTTCATCTTGTTCAAAGCACCGCCAGAAAAAGACTTGGAATGGGATGAAGCTGATGTAGAAGGGCAATTCCGCTTTTTAAATCGGGTTTGGCGCTTGGTAACAGATTATATTGCTGCTGGGGTATCCCAGAAAAAAGCCCAACTCTCAGATCTGACTAAGCCAGAAAAGGAATTGCGACGGGCAATACATATTGCTATCCAAGCAGTTACAGAAGATGTACAAGACGAATATCAATTCAACACTGCTGTTTCAGAATTGATGAAGTTAAGTAACGCCCTTGCTGATGCCAGCTGCAAAAATTCATCCATTTATGCCGAAGGAATTCAGACTTTGGTTGTGTTGCTAGCGCCTTTTGCACCACATATTACTGATGAATTGTGGCATTTATTTGGTAAAGCCGATTCTGTGCACACCCAAACTTGGCCCTCTTTTGATCCTGCTGCCTTAGTAGCTGATGAAATCACTTTGGTGATTCAAATTATGGGCAAAACACGGGGCGCAATTCAAGTTCCAGCGCAAGCCGATAAAGCTGAGTTGGAGAAATATGCACGGGAATCAGAAGTTGCCCAGCGTTACATTGAGGGTAAAGAAATTAAAAAGGTAATTGTTGTGCCTGGGAAACTGGTAAATTTTGTAATCGGCTAAAACTAGAGAAAAGCGAATAAGAGAAATATTAGTCTCTGAGTTACCGCGTTTCTCGTTACCCATATTGCCCCAATAAGGTTTTGTTTGTGTACCTGTCAACTTACACCCTAACGGTGTGATGGTTACCTTTAAGCGAACCATATTGGGGTTTGGGCTTAGTAGCAGTAGTCACCAGATTAAAGTTCATGGCTTGATCTAGCCCGTATTAAGTTTTATTGTGCTAAACCAAAAACCGCTATTTCTCAAATCTCCGTAATAATTCTTAGACAGTAGTTTTCAATTGAATTGGAGTAACTAATATATTGGGTAAAATTACACTTATACCTTTGCCTGTTGGCATGTAATTGTATGTGCCTTTAAAAACTTAGTTATTTTCGGTTAAATAAGATAATTTTTTATTTATACACAAAAAAGCACCTGAGAGTTTTGCTCACTCAAGCGCTTTTTCGTATAAGTTTATACCAAATCACTAGTTTGATGAAACATCTGAAATCTGCAAAACCCTCTAAGGGAGAAGCATTGCGAGAACAACCTGTGACAAACATCTGGTGAAATGGTATCACTCCTTGCACTAACTAAGAATATCTCTTCTAGAACAAAAGTAGTAATCTGGTGAGTGACAGTTTATCAACTGACACTAGTTAAAATCGACTCATGCTGCATAGTGTCTATCAAGACCAAGCAATACCGTAAATAATTTGTGTACTTAGTATAATAAAACAGTTATTGTTCTAGAATTTCCAGTAGCGATCGCAAATCGATCTGTTGAGCTATATGCTGAATGTAGTAGCATAAATTTTTTACACGAGTTGTTTGTTAGTGATGTCCAGGGCTGACAGAATAATATGAAGTGCGTGAAAGCCCGCCAGTAGTAGTGTGAAGATTTATGCAGAAAAATCAAGTTAAAAAAGCTGTGATTCCGGCAGCTGGTTTCGGCACTCGTTTATTTCCAGCTACCAAAGTCGTTAAAAAAGAGCTTTTTCCAATTATTGATCAAGACGGCAGAGCCAAACCTGTGATTCTAGCAATTGTTGAAGAGGCAATTAATGCTGGTATTGCAGAAATTGCCATTGTAGTACAACCAGATGATCAAGAATTATTTACTAATTTATTTAAAAATCCGCCCAAACCCGAACTTTTTCAGAAGCTTTCGCCCCAAAATCAAGAATACAGCCAATATCTCCAAGAATTAGGTAACAAAATCACAATATTAACGCAAGATGAGCAAGAAGGTTACGGTCATGCGGTATTTTGTGCCCATGACTGGGTAAAGGATGAACCATTTTTGTTGATGCTAGGAGACCACGTTTACAAATCTGGCATTGAGAAATCTTGTGCCCGTCAAGTTTTAGATGTTTACGAACAAGAAAATCAGAGTATTGTTAGCTTAACTATTATGCCTGCCGAAATTATTCAGAAAGCTGGATGTGTTGCCGGAGTTTGGCAGAAGTTAAATTCAATTTTGAAGATTACACAAGTTTATGAAAAGCCATCAATTGAGTATGCACGTCAGTATTTGCGTGTAGATTCAATGGAAGAGAATGAGTTTTTATGTATATTTGGCTTGTATGTACTCACGCCCAAAATTTTTGACTTTCTAGCAGAACACATTAATAACAACTTTCGTGAACGAGGGGAATTTCAGCTAACATCCTGTCTCGATAGAGTACGTCAAGCAGAAGGTATGACAGGATATGTTGTCCAAGGTAAGTGTTTTGATACAGGATTGCCAGATGCTTATCGTCAGACAATGATTGATTTTAGAAATATATATAGCAATCCTATCTGATATCATGTCCATTCAAATAACCGTCATTGCGACCGTAGGGAAGCAATCCCAAAAACATTGCGATTGCGTCGTTTCACTTCGTTCCACTCGCAAGGACATTAAGGGTGATTTGCCGGACATGATATCAGTTGTGAAAAATACTTTGTTTAATTAGACGCGAAGAAGGAGAGGAGAGAGAATTACATGAATGATTTAGGACTGCTATAGTAAGATTTTCTTTAACTTACTGCTGACTCTAACATTCTTATTGTTCCGGCATCCGCATCAATTTCTACTTCTACACCTACAGGTACAGTAAATTTATCTTTGATATGGCCAAACATTGAACCATACCAAACCGGAATTTTTAAGGAAATTAAGTGGTCTTGTAATACTTGCATTAAAGTAAAAGTTGGCTCATCCCCAGGACTACAATTAGTGCATTGTCCAAAAACAAAGCCAGCAATCTGGTTCAGTATTCCGGCATTTTTTAACTGCGTCAGCATCCGGTCTACACGATAAACATCCTCACCTATTTCTTCCACAAACAAAATACTTTTGTGCCATGAGGGTAGGTAAGGTGAACCCACCATTGCTGATACTACTGACAAATTACCACCGACAAGTTTACCTTTAGCTTTTCCCGGTGCGACTCGAAACGATCGCCCTTCGCTATTGTTGGGATTTTGCATTGTCACAGCTTCCCCATTAAATAGGATGCGCTTGATGTAATCTACCGTAAACTGATTCCAGGTAGATGTGGCAACTGGCCCATGAAAAGTAATCACCCGACTGCGGGCAGCGATCGCTAACAACAAAGAAGTAATATCGCTATACCCCATCAAAATTTTAGGATGAGAGCGGATATTAGTATAGTTCAGTAGCGGTAAAATCCGATTACAACCCCAACCGCCGCGCATAGCAATAATCGCTTTGATAGATCTATCGGCAAACATAGCGTTTAAATCCTCGGCACGGTCAACATCTTTGCCTGCTAAATAGCCATAACGATCTAAAATATGCGCCCCTAACTTGACTTTTAAACCTAAATCAGCAAAAGTGCGCTGCGCTGCGGCGACATCTTTGGCATCAATGACACCCGCCGGGGCAATTAATCCTACAGTATCGCCCACTCGCAGGCGAGGTGGCTTGAGAATGGTGTTAGGAGACTGACCTTGAGCGGTAAATGATGGAAATTGAGTGGCTAAAGTAGCGAGTCCACAGCTAGTAAGAAATTGTCGACGGTTGATGGTCATGATGGCAGTTTATAGTAAAGCTTGCTGGGTTAAGATGTCCAGAATTTTTCGGAGGTAGTTGTGGCACTTCAACGTTTGATTATCGAAATGGGAATGGGAGTAGATCAACATGGACAGGAACCGACAGTAGCAGCAGCCAGGGCGGTACGTAATGCGATCGCTCATAATGCCTTACCTGGTGTTTGGGAAGTCGCTGGTTTGAGTGACCCCAATGAAATGATTGTGGAAGTCAAAGTAGCAGTACCTTACCCAGAACAAGTGCAAACAGAAGAGGTACTAGCTGTATTGCCGTTTGGTCGCAAAACCCTCACCGTAGAATCTGGAGGAATGGTAGTTCAGGGGCGCGCAATTCCCTCCCTCAACGATAAAAATGATGAAATGTTGATAGCTGTTGCTGCGGTTACTGTTTTAATTGAAACTAAATAACTGTGGCACAAATTGCAATATTTACTTAACAGAATGACCCATCTCCAAGAACAACATCGGGAAAATTTATTTGGTTAGTTGACATCAGAACTCACATTGAATACACCTAACAAGTTAAACTTGTTCTGGTAATTTAAGGAAACTGATGCTATGTCACTTGCAGCCATTGACACAGTAGTTGCTGCTTATTTTAGTAACATTGCAGCCATGAATCCAGAAGGTTGGGTAGAAAACTTTGCCGAAGATGCTCTCAGCTACGATCCAGTTGGAGAACCACCTACCAAAGTTCATGAAGGATTTCGTCAGTTTATCGGGCAGTTGCAAGCAGTCTTTGACAAACTAGAACCAAAAACAGAGCATATATTTATTGCTGGTAATGAAGCAGCGGTCAAGTGGACAATGCAAGGAGTCAGCAAAAGCGGCAAGCTAGTCAGCTTTGAAGGAATTACAATTTTTGAGATTAACGCAGCTGGTAAGATTCAAACCACTCGCGCTTACTGGAATCCAGCAGCAATGGTGGCTCAGCTGCGCTCTTAGAACTATAGCGCTTGGGTCTGCAAACTGCTCACCTTAACAGATGTGCGCTAGACTGGAGGCATTGGGATAAGAATCTCTGGCAGTAAGTTCAATAGACTACTAATCTTCACCACTCCAGCGAAATGTCTCAAGAGCAGAACGAATCATCCCAGATTCAGCAGATAACCGGACTGAGAGCAAATCACTTTGCTGATTTAATCAGAGCTGCACAATTGATTTTCGACCCCGCCGCAGGACTCTCTGGAAGAAATGTCAAAGTTGACTGGCAAGAGTTTGGCATTCCCCTTGATGTGGCGCAAAATCTCAGAGTACTTGGTGAGCAGTATCGATATGCATCTCCTCACATTCCCATTGAAAACATTTGGAGCCAATTGACTCCAGAAACTCGTATTTGGTTCATAGAACATAAAGATGAGTTGTGGCAGTTAGAAGAAGCTTTTCCAGCGCTTGATGAAGATTAAGCTAGAGTTGGGAAATTCTTCTATTTAGGAGATGGAAAAACTGTATTGCCTCAATACTAAAATTAGCGCGATCGCTGCAACACTAAATAACTAGACTTTGGAAAATAATACAGTTTCTTGGTAGGGGCATAACAGGAGTTGTGTCCCTTCTTTATATTATCTACAAATAAGAACTGCTATAGTATGAGGAATTCCAGGTAAATCACCTACTTTCTACCTTCGCATAACTTAGTTACTATAATTGAACGCTAACTCGGTCTCATCCACCAAAGCAAAAGCACAATCTCCACAAACTTGAGGATTTATTCAATATAAGTATCCATCAACTGGTTTTTATTCATGCTATGGTTCAATGCTCTTCAAACTGCTCCTATGTCATTGGCCAGATAGTTGGAATTTAGATGCTCGGTGTATTGTGCGATCGCGTTAGCTTATGTGCATAGTTAAATTAATTAAACAAGCGCGTATCGATGAATCAAAGCTTAAGCGTTGCTCCAACCTTGGAAGCATCAAATACTATAAATCCTGTTGTTGCCAAACAACAGCCTTTTATCAAGCAACTAATTATCCTTAGTTTAGAAATGCTTTTGGCATTGCCTTTAGGTTTAGGTTTGGCAAGATTCCACATTGGCGGAATTGCCTGGATATTTGGGGGTATTGCTGCTGGTACAGTGGTTTTGCAGGGATGTCGAATTCTCTACCAAGATTCCCCAAAACCTAATCGAACTGCTAGAAAAGTTGGTATGGCACTTGTAGGCTTAACAGTGGGTTCCTCAAACGCTCATGCTAATCTAGCCACTGTTAGTTCTAGTATTCCTATTTTTATTTTTCTGACATTTTTTTTACTAATTTGTGGTAGCGGTATTGGCTACATTTACTCTCGCTTGAGTAAAATAAACCTATTAACAGCAATGCTAGCTACAGTTCCTGGTGGTGTGGGAATTATGGCAGCTATTGCGGCTGATTATGGCAGAAATGTTACCTTAGTAGCTTTAGTTCAGGCCTTACGCGTCACATCTGTAGTTTTTGTTATTCCTTTTATCGCCAGAACAGCAGTTGGTAATTATTGGAATCCTCAAACACTCCCAACTCAAGGTGCTTTACTAAGTTTTGAGCCATTCCAGCTAGGAATGCTTTTATTGGCACTTGTTGTTACTGGATTAGCTGTTTATCTTTCTATATTATTTAAAATTCCAGCAGGCGATTTTTTTAGTGCATTGTTAATTGGTATAGCATTTAATCCTTTACTGAATTGCCTGCCTTTTGTTAATGATGTTCAATTTATTCCCCCACCTTTGATCAACTTAATAGGCCAAATGTTATTGGGAATTACTATTGGTGAGTATTGGGGAGAAAAACCTAATTTTGGCAAACGGACTGTAGGCTACGCTTTGATGTCTGTAGCAATGACCCTTATAGCAGGTGCGATCGCTGCTATGCTGGCAATGCAATTAACTTCTTGGGACTGGTTGACTTGTCTATTAGTGACAGCACCAGGAGGATCAGCAGAAATGATTTTAGTTTCTTTGGTATTAAATCATAACGTGGAAATTGTCACAACTGGTCATTTAGTGCGACTAATTGCAATTAACAGTTCCCTACCGATTTGGATATTTTTATTTCGTCGTCTTGATAGTCAAATTTCCGAATCTGTTTAGAATAGCAAAATTTTCGACTCACTCTTAGCGATCGCTTTATTTATGGTTCCTTAATTTCTTGATGTATTACACTCAGTAGCAACCAGCTATATTTACTTACTCAAGCTGATCTTCTGGTTGCTGCAATAGTTGATTAAGCTTATTTTCAATAGCTGTTAGTTTTTTCAGAATAGTGGGGCGATCGCCATCAACAGAAACCAGTAAATTGGCGATTCCCTCTTGTAGGTTCGTCAATCGTACCACGGCATTTTGCAGTTGTATCATACCTTCTCGGAGTTCCTGCCGTTCCTGCCTAGCGTCAGCAATTTCATCTAACATAGCTTGGGCTGTTTTAGCGTTAATTTCTATTAATTGTTTGAGTTCTTTATCTGACATTGCCATCGCGTTTTCTGGTTGCGTGTATTACTCATCATAATTTGTAGTTAAATTATTTTTTAACGTAGACGCGAAAGATGCAAAGAAAGAAACAATTAAGAAAGTATGATTGCCTACAAGCGCAGTGCGCGCAGCGCAATCGCTGACGAACTGAGTTGCCAATTTCACTCAAAAACTCAAGACTCAGCAACGCCAGTCGCCTCAACGGAGGGAACCCCCGCACAGTGCTAGCTCCTCAGAACTTGATGCCATTCCTGCACTACAGATTGTGGAACTGAGATATTAATAGTGCGATCGCCAGGGAGAGGTATATTTAGCAGCAGTTGTTCACTAGGCAGTGTGGGCAAAATATTCTTAAATTCATATTGACCAATAGTGGGTGCTGGTGCTTCCTCTAAGAAAACATCAGGAGCAGTTAAGACTTTACCTGTAGCAGTAGTAATTCTGAGCGGTTGTGGATGGATCAGTTCGGCAGAACCAGGAAACCCTACCAGTCGTAGATTTACGTTCAGTGCTTCACCAGAATAAACCTGCTTAAATAAGATCACCTGCCAAACATTTCCTGATTGATCATCTAATTTTTTTTGTGAGCGATAAAGTATTTCTCCTGGTCTTTCTTTTAGTTGGATGACAGCAGCGATCGCTTTTTGAGATGTACTGATTTCTAAACCCAGAAATATAAAGGTCGTCAATATCCCCAGCAGTAGCAGCCATCCAAATATTTGTAATAAACGGCGCAACATCAGATGTACCTCCTTGCCCTGGTTCAGAGTCAATGGCTAAAAGTTCCATTGCTTTTCTCCCTTGCGATAAGTAACATACTCCCGGCGCTCATCCTAAGGCTCTTAGTTAGATGTAGTAGAGATTGTAGTTTTCTGAACAGCCTCTCCAGCCTTTACAACACCAGATGGAAGATGCACAACATGGACTGTACAAGGAGCATGGTGAAGGACGTAATTACTCACGCTACCAAGGAATAGTTCTGTTATTCCTGAGCGACCCCGACGCCCCATAACAATTAGGTCAGCGCCACAACTACTAGCTATTTGACAGACCACACGACCAGGACTACCCATGCTTTGGTTAAATTCTGCCTCAATACCTGCTGTGTTTGCTTGGGCGCATAAGTGTTGCAATATCTCGATACCTTTATTTTTAAAAGTATCCCACTGCTTTTGGTAGTACTCGAAGCTTTGAGAACCCAATCCTGGATAGTAATCAAAATTGGATAAGATGGGTGCGTAGGGACTACCTTCTTCTTCCCCAGATAGGACATGCAGTAGCATTAATTTAGCATTTGTTACCTTTGCTAAAGCCAAGGCGTGCTCAAAAATCTGCTGCCCCATTTCCGAACGATCCAAAGCCACTAAAATCTTTTTAAACATATAGACCTCTGTTTTTGATTAGTTATTGGTAATTCGATTTGCTAATTTCTTGACCTTGAATTGGTACATATTCCAATTCCTCAATATTGTTCGGCAACTGATAGATAAAATTTTTCTAATCGTTATTAAAGCTGAATTTGTAAAGGATTTTTCGTGCTTTAATTATGTTTATAAAGCAACAATTTGAGGAACTTGTGAGGACAGCAGCAGACTTATTTAAAAGTCGCCTGCTACAAGCCTTTATATCCATTGATCAAACGCTACATCACTGTCCATCAGCCCTGGTTACGCCTGTCATTTAATATTAATTAAATGTTTAATATCATTACTTTGCGTTAATTCTAACAGTTTCCATTTTGAGCTACAAAAGGTATTTTATATCCAATGCCATCAACACACCTATTTGCGCTAACAAAAATTATCTATTTGACAAAGTTAATTAAGCAAGTGTAAATCTTGATACTTCTGGTTCTACGTCTGGAAAATCTATGATTTCGATATCTTCTTTGCAGAACAGTATACAACCGAGTCTAACTTCTGCATTAATACTTAGATGTTTTTCAGGAAACATCGATTTTCGGATTACTTACCGTTTGTGAGTCAATTATTCTTGTGCTAGGGGATAGTGTATAAGGCACAAGCAACAAGTTTCTCATCATGAAGTTAATTTATATACTACCATTTGTAGTACTACCCTTGCGCCAGTGGTATAAATATGTCAACTCAATCTGAGAAGTATACCTTACAATTAAATCATGAAGTCTCAACTGAAAAGGTAAAATGAGTTTTATCCTAGCTTAGACCAAGGTGTTACTTAATTCTATACTTTGTAGAAGCTAGCCTTCGGCTAGGCTGCAAGAACAACCCGTTGAGATGCAATTGTGACTAATTACTTTTTGAGGATTGATCAAGCTGAATATGTGTTAAATAAATTTAAATATATATACAATTATTCTTTAATATGCATTTGATTTCACTATTAATTTCTCTTCTTAATTGAAATTTATCGCTCGTTATCTGTTTAAATCCCAGACATCAAGAAAGCTTGTGATATGAAGATTTTAGTTGTAGAGGATGACGAGTTACTTGCTGACGTACTTACCGAAATTCTAGCTAACCAAAACTATGCAGTCGAAGTTGCTAGGGATGGTAATGCTGCTCAGGATTTAATCGAAACTTACGACTATGATTTAATTCTGTTAGATGTAATGCTGCCGAAGCTGGATGGCATCAGTCTTTGCCGTCACATACGCTCTCGTGGTCTAAAAATGCCAGTTCTGTTGTTGACGGGGCGTGATAGTAGTCATGAAAAGGCCATTGGACTAGATGCAGGTGCGGATGACTATGTAGTTAAACCCTTTGATGAAGAGGAGCTAGTTGCTCGTGTACGGGCCTTATTGCGTAGAGGCGGGACAACATCACAACCTGTACTGGAGTGGGGCAAGTTACGGCTTGATCCTAGTAGCTGCGAAGTCACCTACGCTAAAAATTTACTTTCATTAACACCAAAAGAATATGCCCTATTAGAACTGTTCCTACGCAATAATCGCCGAGTCTTTAGTTGCGGCATGATTTTGGAACATCTTTGGTCTTATGAAGATACTCCTGGTGAAGAAGCTGTTCGCACCCATATCAAAGGGTTGCGAATGAAGCTCAGAAATGTAGGAGCGCCCAATGATTTGATTGAAACAGTATATGGTATTGGCTATCGATTAAAACCACAGGGAGAAGAGGAGCAGGCAACTAGGGGAGCGCAGGAGCCTTCAAAATCCCCAATTCCAAATTCTAAATCAGAGCAACAAACACTCGCAGCAGTTGCCGCAATTTGGCAGCGATTTCAAGGGCGAGTTGATGAGCAACTGAGGATACTAGAGGAAGCAGCAGCTTTAACTCAAACAGCTTTGAATTCAGAACTAAGTTTGTCGACAACACAAGGACGCGAAGTCCTCACGCAAGCAGTCCAAGAAGCTCACACTTTGGCCGGTTCTTTAGGCACTTTTGGTTTGCCGCTTGGCTCAAAGCTGGCACGCAAAATTGAGCATCTGTTGAAATCTCATACAACCTTGACACCAAACGATACAAGCAACTTGCAGGATTGGGTCAAGCTATTGCGTCAAGAAATTGAGAAGAAAAATAATCAAGTAGTATCGTCACCACCAAATGATGAAAGTTCCTTAGTATTGGTCGTTGATCGCGAGGAAAACTTAGCTGAAAATTTGGCAAAAGAATCTGGTAACTGGGGTTTAAAAGTTACACTGGCTACCAGTATTGAAGCTGCCAAAAATCAAATCTACCGAGAGCATCCTAATGTAGTGCTGCTCGATCCAAGCGTTTCTCCACATGAAGAGGAAAGTCTAAGCTTGCTGGCAGAACTGTCCCTGCGTCAGCCTCCTTTACCAGTGCTGGTTTTTACCGAGCAGACTGATTTTACTAATCGGCTAAAAGTTGCTCGTAACGGCGGGCATACTTTTTTGCAGAAGCCTATGTCCTCTGCACAGGTACTAGAAGCCATTACCCAAGTATTGCAACAAGCTCCTCATGCTGAAGCCAAGGTATTAGCTGTAGATGACGATCCGAAAATTTTGGCATTGTTGCAAACCTTACTTACTCCTTGGGGGCTAAAGGTAATCACCCTTGATGATCCGCAAAAATTCTGGGAAATTTTGGAAGGAGTAGCCCCAGACTTGTTGATTCTGGATGTGGAAATGCCTTACACCAATGGTGTTGAGCTGTGTAAGGTGGTGCGGAATGATCCTCGCTGGAGCGAGTTGCCGATTTTATTTCTGACGGTTCATAGCAATGCTGAAATAGTCAATCAGGTATTTAGCGTTGGTGCTGATGATTTTGTCAGTAAGCCCATCGTCGGGCCAGAATTGGTTACCCGAATCATCAATCGCTTAGAGCGGATGAAACTACTACGGCGCATTGCTCAAAGCCACAACACTCAAGCTGTCAAACCTCAAAAACTTTGGCAGGCTAGCTTTGATACTGAGCCAGAATCGGTCAATAGCGCTTTGCAAAATCAAAGCGATCGCTCAAATATAGCTTTACAGCAAAGCCAGGCAAATTTAAACCGAATTAACAACGAATTAGAATTGCGAGTAGCAGAGCGTACTGCCGAGTTAATTAGCCTCAATCAACAATTACAATCACAACTTGATGAGCGGCAGCGAATACAGGAAAAACTACGGATCTCTCAAGCTCGATTTGCACGCATTTTAGATATTGCCGATGATGCAATTATTTCTGTTGATGCAGATCAACGCATTACCTTGTTTAACCAAGGAGCAGAAAAGATTTTTGGCTACTCTGCTGAGGAAGTTATTGGACAGCAACTTGACTTACTTCTGCCACTGCGCTTTGCTCAAGCACATCGTCAGCATGTGGTTGACTTTGGCAAATCACCCAGTTTGGCCCGCAGGATGGGCGAACGGCGTGAAATATTTGGTTGCCGTAAGAACGGGATAGAGTTTCCGGCAGAGGCTTCCATATCAAAATTAAATATAGCAGGAGAAATTGTATATACAGTAATATTGCGTGATATTACAGAGCAAAAGCAAATCGAGCGGATGAAAGATGAGTTTGTCTCTGTCGTCAGTCATGAACTCCGCACGCCCCTGACTTCGATTCATGGCTCTTTAGGTATGCTCACCAGTGGTTTACTAAAAGCGGAGTCAGAGCAGGGAAAACGTTTGCTGCAAATTGCTACTGATAGTACCGATCGCCTAGTACGCTTGCTCAACGACATCCTAGATATCGAGCGCATCGAGTCAGGCAGGGTGAAAATGGAACGAAAAATCTGTAATGTGGCTGGCTTGATTAAATCAGCAGTGAATGTGATCCAACCTCTTGCAGATAAAGCCCAAGTGCAACTGTCTACTTATAGCTTACCTATACAGCTATGGGCCGATCCAGATCGGATTGTCCAAACTCTAACTAACCTACTAAGTAACGCCATTAAGTTCTCATCTGCTGGAGACACAGTTTGGCTAGGGGTTGAAAAAAAAGACAATGAAGTGTTGTGGACTATCAAAGATAATGGCCGCGGCATCCCAACTGACAAACTTGACAGTATCTTCGAGCGATTTCAACAAGTTGATTCCTCAGACTCGCGCAACCACGATGGCACTGGTTTAGGCTTGGCAATTTGCAAAAGTATTGTGCAGCAGCATGGCGGACGTATTTGGGTCGAGAGTGTCTTAGGTGAAGGTAGTAGTTTTTACTTCACACTACCGATTCTAAAAACTATCCACAGTGCTGATTTAGAAGCATCTGGAACTACAGACTCAACACTCAAGCCTCAGCGATTGCGCGTAGCGCAGTGCCAAGGGCAATCGCCGCTAGTGCTAGTTTGTGACGACGACCCTAATATCAGTAATGAGTTGCAAACTGTATTGGAACAAGGAGGATATCGAGTAGTAACAGTAGCTACTGGTAAAGAGGCGATCGCCTTAGCAACTACCCAACGTCCAGATGTGATTATCTTAGATTTGCTGATGCCTGGCATGAATGGTTGGGAAACTATGGCAATATTGAAAGAGCGAGCAGATACTAGAAATATTCCAATTGTGATTTGTAGTGTATACAAACCCAGCACCGATAGCCAACCTAGTGCAGACTTTGTTGATTGGGTAAGTAAACCAGTCGAAGAGAACTATCTGTTGCAGTCACTTAGGCAGGTAGTGACTAATAGTTCAAGACGATTCCGCATTCTGATTGTTGAGGATGACAACGATTTGGCTGAAGTGCTGATCACTTTGTTTGAAAGGCATGAAATTGAAACATTTCTAGCCAAGACTGGACGAGAAGCAATTCGTCTCAGCCAAGAAGTTAATCCTGACTTACTAATTCTCGACCTTATCTTGCCAGAAAGCGATGGATTTGCAGTGGTGGATTGGCTACAGCAGCATAATCAACTTTGTAGTACTCCTGTGGTCGTTTACTCAGCCAAGGATCTAGACGAGTCAGAATGCGATCGCCTGAAATTAGGACATACAGAATTTTTAACCAAAGGGCGTGTAACCACCCAAGAATTTGAACAACGAGTAATGGAGCTACTTCAGCGTATTACTAAAATACAAGCTGAAAGCCTTGAATCTGAACTTTAAAAGCAAGAACATTTAATCACAATCAATTAAGAGAATAGGAGCAATGGCAACCAAGCGAATTCTGGTAATCGATAACGAGCAATACATTCAAGAAGTTGCCAAGATTTGCTTGGAAACTGTTGCAGCCTGGGAAGTGGTAACAGCTAATTCTGGTCAAGAAGGCATAATTCAAGCCGAAGTTTGCCAACCGGATGCAATTTTGTTGGATGTAATGATGCCAGATATGGATGGTATTACTACCTTTGAGAAACTCCAAGCTAATCCGGCTACAAAAGCAATTCCGGTGATTTTGTTAACTGCTAAAATCCAGGCGTCTGACCGTCGCCGCTATGCCCAAATGGGAATGGCAACAGCGATCGCTAAACCTTTTAATCCGCTAGAATTAGCCGCTCAGATAGCTGCTTCCTTGGGTTGGACTTGAGAATAGTAGCCGCAAATATGAGGAAATTGCTTAGTAATTGCAATAACTGCATTTTAGGTTTGATGTGGAAATTACGTACAGATACCTACGGTTATAGACATCTAATTTGATTATCTCGATAGCATCTTTGTCTATTTTATTACGAGCAACATTAACAATGTGACAGTTGTATAACTGTCACATTGTATTATCTTACTGAAAAAGTCGGTGCTACTTTGATTACACCAAACAGGCGATTTCATCTAGACAATCGCACAGTCAGCAAACGTAGCTCGTTTTGCAAAATATTTACCGAACTAGCATCATCAGTGGGAGCTTTAACACAGCCCGAAATTTGGGCTGAGAGCTTTTAAATCAAGTATCCAGCATCTATCTATGTAACCGCAAACATTCATTAGGACGGTAATTTTCAGATTCCCGTTGCTTCATTTTCGGGCGTCTATTATTAACGTCCTCAAACACCTTTAGGAGTCGTATTATTATGTTTTTTGATCAACCAGTTGCGATAACCCAACCTGCAAACCTAAACAATGGTACTGGGTTAAAAGCTGAGTACTTTGATAACGCAGACTTGCTCGCTCCAAAGCTGATGCGTACAGATGCTAATGCAAGTACTACAGTGGCGCAGGTCAGTACTACTGGTAAGACATACTATGTTTCTGGAAGTGGAAACGATAACAACAACGGCTTGTCGACAGGTAGTGCATTCCGAAATTTATCAAAAGTAGGAGGCTTGGTAAAAGCAGGTGATACCGTTTATGTGATGAACGGTACTTACACCGGTTCTGGCTCACAAATTCTGCTGATTTATCAAAAACATGGTACGCCTAGTGCTCCAATTACTATCAAGGCTTATCCGGGGCATTCTCCCTTCGTCAAATCACGCAATATGTACGCCATTAACATCGTTGGTTCTTCGTACATTAATATTGAGGGTTTGACGCTGGAGGGGAACAACGATAACGTCAGTTTGCAGTATGCACAACAACAAAAATACAATACCAGAGATCCGCTGACGAATGGTATAGGGATTGGGGTTAATGAAAAATCCCGCCATGTGGTGATTCGCAAGAACAAAGTGTCTAAGTTTGGTGGTCAAGGGATTCATAGTTACAAATCCGACTACGTCACTATTGAGAATAATGTCGTAAGGCAGAATTCTTACTATAGCCCTATGGGGACAAGTGGCATTAGCACTATATATAACTGGAATTCTGATTCCAATAGTGGTAGCTACAAGATGATTATTCGGGGAAATACCATTTATGAAAATAAAAACTACATTCCCTGGTCTTCGGTTGGCAAAATTACTGAAGGGCATGGAATCATCATTGATGATAGTTTAAATACCCAACAGAATTCTCTTCATCAGAAGTATTACGGCAAAACGCTAATTGTAAACAACATTATCTATAAAAATGGTGGCGCTGGCGTTAATGTGTATAGCAGCGCTTACGTTGATGTTGTCAACAACACGACCTTTCAGAACGCCTTGGTTCCTGATACTAAACTCTTCGGTGAAATTTCAGTGTTTAGCTCTGAAAATGTGAAAGTATTCAACAACATCATGTACCCGATGAAGGATGCAGTAGTTAATGGCGTTGGTGGATCAAAGAACTACCAATACAACTACAACGTTATCTACAATTCATCTAAATTCAATGGTTCTGTAAACAACAATATTATTTGGAAAGATCCACTATTTCGTGACCCACATAACGGAAACTTTGCCCTGAAATATGGTAGCTCCGCAATTGATCGTGGAACTAGTTATTTCAATGGAGCAAACGCACCCAATACTGACCACGTAGGCTTAAGTCGTCCGCAAGATGGAGATAGCAATGGAGGTGCAGTTATAGATATAGGTGCAATAGAAGTCACCGCACAAGCTGCATTAGCAAAGTAATTACGACAGATAGATACATAAAACTCAGACACAAAAGGCAATTCCTAATCCAAAATCTGTCGTTAAAAGTTGCTACGGAGGTTTGTAGCAAAGCCAGTTATCCCATACGACTTATACCGAAGGAATTCATACCAGTTCTCTATAATCTCGCAACATATCAATCTCCGCGTCTTTGTCTTTCCGCGTCATCATCTAAGCCGTCTGTTGGAGAATTTGTATTACAGCACCCTGACGCCACTCTTTAGGGAACCCCCTACCAAGAGCGCTGATTCACTGCACGCGATCGCTCAACTTTTCGCAAAATCCAAAATGGTATAACTTCGCTCAACAATAGCTTGTGACAGTTAATTAACTGTCACAAGCTATTGACTTGCTAAAAGAGTAGATGGTACCTTGATTACGGCCAACAAAGCGATTGCATATAAACAATCGTAAAGTCAGCAAACGTAGCTCGTTTTGCAAAATATTTACGAAATTATCATCATCAGTGGGAGCTTTGGCGCAGCCCTAAATTTGGGCTGAGAGCCGTTAAATCAAGTATCTAGCATCTATGTAACTGCAAAAATTCTTTGGCTGGTCAGTTTCACACTCCCGTTGCCTCATTTTCGGGAGAGTGCTACTACCGCCATCGAACACCATTAGGAGTGAGTGGTATTATTATGTTTTTGGATCAACCGGTTGCGATAACCCAACCTGCTAACCTGGGCAATGGTAATGGGTTAAAAGCTGAGTACTTTGACAACGCAGACTTGGCTACCCCAAAGATAATGCGTACAGATGCTAATGCAAGTACTACAGTGGCACAAGCCAGCAATACTGGTAAGACGTACTATGTTTCTGGAAGTGGAAATGATTACAATAACGGCTTGTCCACAAGTAGTCCGTTTCGCACATTGTCAAAAGCAGGAAACTTGGTAAAAGCAGGTGATACAGTCTACGTGATGAACGGTACTTACACTGCTTCTGGCTCACAAATTCTACTGCTTCATCAAAAACATGGAAGGTCGGGCGCTCCAATTACCATCAAGGCATATCCTGGACATTCTCCCTTGTTGAAATCACGCAATATGTACGCCATTAATATTAATGGTTCCTCTTACATTAATATTGAGGGTTTGGCGCTGGAGGGGAACAACGATAACGTCAGTTTGGGGTATGCACAATCGCAAAAATACAATACTAAAGATCCACTGACGAATGGTACAGGGATTGGAATTAATCAAAAATCCCACCATGTGGTGATTCGCAATAACAGAATTTCTAAGTTTGGTGGCCAAGGGATTCATAGTTACAAATCCGACTACGTAACTATTGAGGACAATGTGGTAAGTCAGAATGCTTACTATAGCCCGATGGGGGCAAGCGGTATTAGCACCATATATAACTGGAATTCTTATGCCGGTAATGGTGGCTACCAGATGATTATTCGGGGAAATACCGTTTACGGCAATAAAAACTACATCCCTTGGGCTTCGGCTGGGAAAATGACTGAAGGGCATGGAATCATAGTTGATGATACTAAGAATACCCAAAAAAATTCTCTTTACCAGCGGTATTACGGCAAAACGCTAATTGCAAACAACATTACTTATAACAATGGTGGTGCTGGTATTAATGTGTTTAGCAGTAGCGACGTTGATATTGTCAACAACACAACATTTCAAAACTCAGTAGTGTACGATACTAATCTCTACGGTGAAATTTCAGTATTTAGTTCTGATAATGTGAAAGTATTCAACAACATCCAATACGCGATGAATAATGCAGTAGTTAATAATGTCGCTGGAGTAAAGAACTTCCAATACAACTACAACCTGATCTATAATTCATCCAAATTCTACGGTTCCACAAACAACAATATTGTTGGGAAAGATCCACTATTTATCAATCCATATGGAGGGAATTTTGCCCTAAAATATGGTAGCGCCGCAGTTGACCGTGGAACTAGCTATTTCAATGGTACGAACGCACCTTATAATGACCAGGTAGGCTCAAGTCGTCCGAAAGATGGAGATTACAACGGGAGTGCAGCTATAGACGTAGGTGCGCGAGAATTGAGCTAACAAGCCGCGTTAGCAAAGTGTATGCCAAACACTTGTTCAAACAATCATAGGAAAAGCTAACAAGTTATACAGAGAAATCACATGCACTTGTGGGCAATTGCGACTATGTAGTTGAATAAGTGGTTGGCACTTTTGTGTTGTTTATCCTAAGCTTGATGATTGAGCTGCCGCTTGTTCTGCTACCCATGTGTAGTGGCATGAAACCGAAACGGTATTAACTAAATTCAGCAATAAGTCCACCACCAACTCTTGAGTTATATATAACTCAAGAGTTGGTGGTGGCTAATTCACCATTGCAACCTCTAAAAAAGGAAATTGTTAGCAGTCAGACTAGTAGTTTTGATGTTAGTTAGTGTCGCAAGTGTCTGAAATTGGTTGGGGTTAAGGTCTCCATCGGGATTAATTTTAACAACCGTCGAAGAGCCAACCTGCCCTAGTTGTATATAGGATTTGAAAGGATTAGTACTCATAAAGTTTGATCCTTCAATAATTTTGCTAATGTCAATTACGTCTCTTCCAGGTTCAAAATATTGGATAGTATCGCCTTTGTCTGAGAAGCTTTGGAAGACAAATCGGTCATTACCTCCTACTCCATTCAAGAAATCACTACCCTTACCACCAATCAAGACATCGTTACCTTCACCACCTTGGAGAATATCGTTACTATCACCGCCTTTAAGGATGTCGTTACCATCACCGCCTTGGAGGATGTTCCTACCATTACCGCCTTGGAGGTTGTCGTTACCTGAAGTACCGCGCAGGATATTAGGCCCTGACATAGTAGTTGAAATACCTGTTGTGCTCAACTGACTTGATACTTCGTAGGCTCCAACATCAGGGTTGCTATCTCGCAGCATCCCTCGTTCGTCAATGGTGGGTATACCGCTACCTGCCTTACCAGTATTGATGGCGGGGCTACCTGCTAGTAGAGGATGTATGAGAGAACCATTGATAGTTTGCAAAGAGCCAATCATCGGGTCAACTATGCGACTACCTGCTACAACTCGGCGACCACCGTGCGTTGGACTAGGATATTCAATATTGCCGCCACCATCTCGTAGTTGATACCCAACTTGATTTTCTGCAAGGGTAATACCTGCGGTATTTTTAGCAACAATAGAGTTGGTAAGGGTTACAGGTGCTGTCGGACTACCAATCCAAACTGCACCAGAAGCTCGTCCGGCATAATTGTTGACAATAGTAGAATTCACAATATTTACGGGGCTAGTGCTGTCGGTATTGATGAACATTGCCCCGCCTGCATCGTTGGTCACCTTATTGCCTGAAAAGGTGCTATTGATGATATTTTTCGTCGAGCCGCCATCTAACCACAAAGCACCTCCTTGATGTGCAGAGATATTGTTGGCAAAGGTGACGTTGCGAATTGTCAGAGCAGTATTACCTCGCAATCCACCTCCTCGCGCAATACCTTTAGTGGTGTAGTTAGCTGTGTTACCAACCACAGTGCTGTTTTCTAGGAGAATCTTGTCAGCACCGTAACCATAGAGAAAGAGTGCGCCGCCTTCACCTTTAGTCTGATTTCCTTCAAACTTACTGCCACGAATAGCTATTACGCCTCCTACAGTGGAACTAGGCCCTACTGGGTCTGCTCCATCGGTAAAGATTGCGCCGCCGCCAATATCACCTTCGGAACTGTTTTTCAGAAAGACTGATTTTTCTACAGTCAACCCACCCAGCAGGCTATAAATTGCGCCGCCATTCACTCCTTTGTTGTTAGTGAATTGGCTATCTTTGACAATGAGTTCACCGGAACCATAGGTGGCGATCGCCCCCGCACTAAAGCCTGACTTCGTTAAAGTACCGTCGTTGCTGTCAAAGCTGCTGTTAGTTACTGTGCCTTTACCGGTATATCCAATATGGATGGCTCCACCCATACCACCGCGATTGTTGTTAAATCGACAGTTTTCAACTGTTATAGAGCCATAGTCAACAACTCTAATACCACCACCTCTTGCAGTTGTGTAACCGTCGGCGATGGTGAGATTTCGCACTGTAGCATTGATATGTCTGCCAACCTCAAATATTCGTGAGCTATTGTTACCGCTAATCTTTAAATTTGCTGCTTCTGCGCCATCAATTGTCAAATTTTTGGCAATGTTAATTTGCCCACTTGTGAGCGTGATCGTCTTATTGGTAAGAGTAGAGGCAAATTTGATAGTGTCCCCTGCTTGAGCAGAGGCGATCGCAGCGCGCAAAGAACCTACGCCACTGTCTGCGGTAGTAGTAACGCTAATAGTAGTCATGCTTTGAATTCCCTTGGAAAAGAATGATTTGAGAGCAACTTTTTCGACAAAATCACTAATTTTGTGATTCGTAAGCTGTCGAGTCACCGTTCGAGACGATGGGATTCAGAGCACCCTGTTGTGATGATTTTTTAAAGCTAAATTTGGAACCCAGGAATACCTGGAATTTCAGCAGAAATTCCTTAGTAATTAGCGAAAAATGCTATTTTCCTATTTGTGCAGATGCAATTTATCGAAATTTTTATTCAGCCATTTGGGGCAGAATTACTAGTTTTGTGATTCAGATACAGTCAAATTAATTCTTCAATATGTTGGTATTCTGAACAGCCTGATGTGTTTTTTCAAAATTAGTTTAAAAAAACAGTAAAAGTCAGTTATGTGAGCCAAAACCCATATAAATTGGGAAAGTTTTTCAAAATTCTACTTGTGAATAGCTATAATTTATCGGATATTTGACTCATTTGAATTATCAAGAATTAAGTTGATGAACACTTTATAACTTCCTCAAACTTATTCTGCTACGGCAAATTTACTGAGATATAATTTTTTGGATTTGCAATATTTACCGTATCTTTATGGAAACTTTATGATAATAATTCGATAATGTCAATAGGTTACTGAAATTAGAATATGGCGTAAGCTTTGTAGAGCTTATACCACAAGTTAAATTCATTTGATTGAAGAATTGACAAGGTAAATAATTCATGTTAAAAAAATCAAGGTGCAATTATGACCTTGTATTCAAACGCATATAGAATCAGGGCAGCTTCTGATTAAACACTGCTACTGATGGGGGAAATACGAACAATGCTCACATTGTCTGATCTATACCCAGGAGGCATTTGTAGATATTTATTTTTGTTGTGTCACTTCTACGTAAATATGCTCTAACCCTACAGGCTTACGGGCTATAGAATCGATTGCTACACCCTCAAAACACGAAATAATTTCTTTCAATTCCAAAGGTTCTGGTAACCAAAAAGCCAAATCGTTACCATAGCGTCTATGAATAAAACCACATTCTTGACCTCTGGCGATCGCTTGTTCTTCCGAGCTAGTCTGCACCACGACAATTTCTTTCGCTGGAATCAGGGTGCGTAACTCTGCTAAACTACCCTCAGCAATAATTCCGGCATTTTTGAGAATACCAACTCTATGACAAAGACGCTCCGCTTCGTCTAATGAATGAGTTGTTAGTAAAATGGTAATTCCTTGACTTTTTAGTTGCCGAATCAACTCCCAAATTTCGTATCGAGCTTCAATATCTAACCCAGTAGTAGGCTCATCTAAAATGACTAATTGTGGTTGATGTATCAACGCCACAGCAATATTCAACCGTCGTTTCATCCCACCACTGAGAGTATCAACTGGGCTTTTTGCTCGGTCTAATAAGTTTACAGATGCTAAAACCTTAGTTATTTGGTTATAGCGTTTTTCCCGATTTAATCCGTAAATATTGGCAAAAAACTTGAGATTCTCCTCACAAGAAAGACTTTTATAAAGTAAATTTTCTTGGGGTGCAACGCCAATTATTTTTTTTGTCGCTTCTGAAACTGGTTGATTGTTTATTGTAATGTAACCACTGTCGGCTTTCAGCAAATTACAAATAAGGTTAATGGTAGTTGTCTTTCCGGCTCCATTTGCGCCTAGTAGCCCGTAAGTTTCTCCCGAACCAATATTTAAGTTTAGATTTTGAATAACTTGTCTTTGACCGTAAGACTTATTTAAATTTTTAATAACTAACATATTTTTTCACAGTCTCCTTTCTACTACTAACATCCGTCCATAACATAGCCATGCACTTATAACCATAGCCATAGCAAATACTAATAGTAAATAGAAATGTGATTTAATATCATTAATTCCATCACCTTTTGCTGAAACTGCTACAAGAGCTTCATTCATGTGGTAGATAGGATTATATTTTGCAATATTAATTAGTGTTTTAGGGAAAAGTGAACTGGGTAAAAAAGCTCCACCTAAAATTAACAAAGGAACTCCAAAAGCTGCTACTAAAGCATTAACATCTTCAATCCGACGAGCAAGTTGTGTACCCAAAATAAAACCTAAGCCAACATAAGCGACAATACTCATTAAAATAATCGCCAATCCTAAGATAATAGAACCTTTAAATGTAGCCCCCCAAAATGCAGCAATAGTATAAATCAAAAGTGTCTGTCCTATACCAATGCAACTATGTGCTAAAAAGATTCCCAAAAAATAGGATGTGCCACTCAAGGGAGATATAAAAAGGCGTTTGAGGGTTTGCTGTTCTCTTTCTGCAACTACAGTTGCTACACTCCCACCTAAACAGCTAAAGAAAAGTGCCGCGCCTACCAAAGTCGATGGTGCAGCATATTCAAAAGCAGTAGCAATTGGTAATTGTGCCCGTTCTGCCAAAATCAATCCACTGAGGCTTAACACTGAAACGGGGAAAATACTCCAAAAAATTAGACTGCGTTTGCGGCGGAACAGTTCAATTAAGATGCGTTGAGCCACAGCTATAGTTTCACGCCAATACTTCATATTTAATAACTAATTAAGTAACTGATAATAGCGATCGCATCTTTGCAAAGCACAAGCCAACGCAAACATACTTGAGTTTAAACTAGCACAATTTAATTGGCGATTAATCTGGTGAAACAACGCTGACTATGCAGATTAGATGTACACTTCTGGATGACAATATGCAGCTTTTCAATGCAGATATAAAGCTTTGTAACTAGGTTACTTTAGTTTCATAAAATCTTCATAAATGGTAAATCAAATCTTCAAGATACAATTTAGCTTTTGTAGCAGCGCTGCAATTAAGTTGAGAAATGAATAATATCATGTCCATTCAAATAACCGTCATTGCGACCGTAGGGAAGCAATCCCAAAAACATTGCGATTGCGTCGTTTCACTTCGTTCCACTCGCAATGACATTAGGGGTGATTTGCCGGACATGATATAACATAGAATAAGCTGGTTAGAACAGTATTAATTAATACTACCGTACATTTTGATTTGGCAAAGATTGATAAAAAATGTTTTCTTTACACAGTCATACATTGATTTGATGCAAAAGCTGAAACAACGTTACTTCATTCCAGAAGAAGTTGAAAAATTTTACTGTTCATGCTTCAAGCAATTATCAATATCAATACAAGCTAATTGCAGCAAAAAAAGAACGCATTAAAACAAATAAGGTCAAAGCAATTTAACATTCTCAGGAAGCCATAGCCTTGCTATATAAGACTTACTTACATTTTCACATAGCGGTTATTATTTGGATTTAGTACACTTTCATTCCACCTCTAATCCTTTGATGGATGCAGGTAGGCAAATTTTGATGCTAACCAAAACTGAGTAGTTTTCGGGTATACTGCCATTAAGTGAAAACGGCTATTTCATTAGCCATTACTTAATCATTGACAATTTATCTTATTCTGTAAAAATAAATCCGTTCATGATAAATAGGGAGATGGAAAAATTTCTAGCAAAATCTGCTCACTCATAACCATCATTTCATGTCAATACTTCATTGTGAAGAGTTAATTTTATAACATGAGTTCACCATTTAATTTGCCGGAATCATCTACTATCTCCCGTCGTACACTGCTCAAGGTGTTTGGTATTGGTGCAGTTGCAGGAGTAACAGGGTACTCACGGTTTACAAAGCCAAAACCAACGGTTTTTCAAAAAGATACTCTTAATTTGCCACGAATGCTGAATCAAGCTAAAAGTGTTGTAGTAGTTGGAGGTGGATTAGCAGGTTTAGCTTGTGCTTATGAATTGAGTCAACGTGGATTTGCTGTGACGCTTTTAGAAAAGTCCCCTCAACTCGGCGGTAAAATTGCTAGTTGGCAAGTTGAAGCTGCTGGTGAAACCTTCATGATGGAACATGGTTTTCATGGATTTTTCCCTCAGTACTATAATCTCAATAGTTTAGTCACAGAGTTAGGAATAAATGATAACTTTCAGTCATTAAATTTTTATGCTGTTGTTTACCGCGATCGCAAATATCAACCAGAAGTATTTCGCCCTAGTCATTCAGCTTTTCCTTGGAATATTGTAGATTTAGCGATCGCCTCTCCCAATCGCTTCCAATGGGGGATTAATCTTGTTAAATTAAAACACTTGCAAGTATTTCAAGCGATTACTGGATTTCAAAGAGAAAAAAATTATCAACGTTTTGATAATATCTCAGTTGCCGATTGGGTAGAAGAGGGATTTCCTCAAGGCTTATATGACTTGTACTTTTTACCTTTTGCCAAATCTAGTTTGAATGCACCAGATATGATGAGTGTTGGAGAACTAATGCAGTTCTTCCATTTTTATTTTTTTGGTAACCCTGAAGGACTGGCTTTTAATGGCACAAAAGATGATATGGGAACCAGTTTAATACAACCCATAGCTAAGGAAATTATGAGTAAAGGAGGCAAAATTGTTACAAGTGCATCTGTAAGCGAAATTATTGCCGAACAAGAGAAGATAAATACAATTAAATATTATACTGGTAATAGTAATCACAATGTGCCTTTTTGGGTCAAGCGCAACTCAGTTGTTGAAGATACACAAATAGAATATTTTGGCGTAGCTGATGAAATGTTTGCTGTTGCAGGCGGGGGTAAAGAAGCGATTTCTCTTACCTGTACTCATCAAGGCTGTACTGTACAAAAAGCAACGGATGGCAAGTTTCATTGTCCCTGTCATGGAGCAGTTTTTGCAGCTGATGGTAAAGTTTTAAAAGGCCCAGCACAACGAAATTTATCTAAGTTTCAAGTAGTGCAACGGCAAGATGAGGATTTACAACTGGTAGCGTTAAATCAGGAATCTTCACCACCAGAGACAATTACAGCCGATTATTATGTTTTTGCTACTGATGTACCGGGAGTACAACAGTTATTTAAACGCATTACTGGTGATGTGAACGAAAAAGTGCGATCGCAAGTAGCAAATTTGAGTATCGCCGATCCATTTGCTGTTTGTCGTTTTTGGTTTGACCGCGATTTTAAATGGGAACAAAGTAATTTTACTTCTTTATCTGGTTACCAGCTAACCGATAGTATTACTCTTTATCACCGCATTCAACAACAATTCATTGATTGGGCAAAACGTACTGGTGGTAGTGTAGTGGAGTTACACGCTTACTGCTATAAAGAAAAAGAATTTCCCACCCAGGAAGCTTTGTTAACAACATTTGAAACAGAACTTTATGAAATTGTTCCTGAATTAAAACAAGCAAAAGTTTTACATCGGGAATTAGTCAATCAACATAACTTTTCTGGTTATCCGCCTAATAGTTATGCACAACGTCCAGAAACTAGCACAGATGTTTCTAACTTAATTTTTGCTGGAGATTGGGTGAAAATGCCCTTTCCTTGCGGTTTAATGGAACGCGCTGTAAGTAGTGGTTTACTAGCAGCAAATGAAATTTTATCTCGTGAAGCTTTGCAGAGACGATCGCTTTTATCAGTCAATCCAGAAGGATTGTTGCAAATTTAGAGATAAGTATATGAGCATAATTAATTACAAAGCAAGGGAAAAGGATTGAAAAATTAGATCCCCGACTTCTTTAAGAAGTCGGGGATATGAAATAATTATCAAAAAAATTATTTACCTGAATTTAACCCAATCACTCCGATGATTATCAGGCTGATAGATATGAGTTTCATAGGAGTAGTAGATTCACGAAACCAAAAAATACCGATGAGTGCAATTAAAGTAGTACCTAAACCAGCCCAGACAGAATAAGCAACACTGATTTCAAGTTTTTTGAGACACAAAGTTAGAAAAGCCAAACAAAGACCATAAGATATAAATATTAGTACAGAAGGGCCTACTTTAGTAAACCCTTGAGATAATTTCATACAAGTTGTGCCCAGGACTTCCAAAAGGATTGCTGCGAAGAGGTAAAGCCAACTGATGGACATAATTATTTAAGCTGCTTACTTAGGGTATATTACAAGTAGAAGGATTTTAAAATTTTTACCGATATAAAAAAGTTCAATAAGTTAAAATATCGTTGTTAATCATATATATATGCAGAAAAATTCTGCCAACATAGTAGCCAAGGTTACTAGTGGCAGCTAGTAATAATAAAATCTTAGAAGCTTGACTTAGCTTATCTTTGTTTAATCTGCAAACCTGCCTTAACTGGGTCAAAATCTTGGGGAAAATGAGTGTTGTGATCATAATCTGCTTTTTCTAAGTTTGCTCCTGCTAAATTAGCTAGGCGCAAATTTGCAGAAATTAATAAAGCTCCTCTAAGATCAGCATTGTTCAGATTAGCTTGACTGAGATCGGTAAAGCTGAGGTCAGTTCCTCTGAGATTAGCATCACTGAGGTTAGCTTCGCTCAAGTCAGCATAGCTAAGATCAGATCCTTTCAGGTTAACGCCTTGTAAATCCGCATTACCTAGTTCTGCTCTACTAAAGTCCCGTTTTCCTGTTGCATATCTCTCTACAAGAGTAGCCACAGTATTAATAGGCTCTTGAGAATCTGGTTCAGGCATATAACAGGCTCATGTAACTTTTCTACTTAGGATTACATCACGAAAATTGACCATGTACACAATTAATAATGGGAGTTGCTAATAATCTTAAGGTTTGCATCGCACCTGGAAGTGGGAAAATATTAATTGAGAAATTAACTACTTTCTCACGAGTGCCTCAACTTTTTTTCTAGTTTCAAAAATCAAGCCATCGAAGGTAGTAACCCTGGTTAAACTTGCAGTTCCATAGCAAATACCAAGGAGGGCAAATCATGCCATCCCTTAATTTATTATCTGTCTTCAATCCATCAAATTACTGGCGAAGTGGTTATGTCACTATACCGTGGCAAGCGATCGCCCAACAATTTCAAATTTCTCCAGAAGAACTCAGATTAAGCGACCTGCGCGACCTTTCACATACACCGCTTAGTGCCCAAATTGACCGAATTGACCCTGAAGATCCATCCCGTGATGTTTTAGTGTTTCACCTTCCTAAGCCAATTCCACCTGGGTCAGAAGACGAGGTCTTGGCTTCAACTTTCATTCGATTAGATAGAGGTCAAGCCATACCGCCTCAATTAGGTGAGCCATACTTAGAAGTAGTCACTGGTTCAGATGGACGGGAGCGCGGAGTCCGGCTCGTCAATAATCGTTTAATTATTTGGTTTAATTTAATACCTGCACCCGAAGACAATGAGCGAAACTGGTTTTCTGGTTCCGCTACCAGCGTACAATTAGACCACCAGGAAATCCTCGATCCATTTCGGGCCGCAATGGGTGAGTGGCTAGGTCAAGATCCCGAAAAACGTTGTATGCAGGTGAGTAAACTCCAGCTACCAGGAACTTCTTACCCCAAATCGCCTTATTATCAAGTTTCGCTGTTCAATCATTCTTATCGGCTTGTTTCCCAATCTAGCGGCCCTGTACGCGCCACAATCACAATAGCTTCAGAACCATTTGATTATATGGGGCCAGATCCGGTTACAGGTTATAACCGTCATTTAGTGTGTGAACTCTATCGGGTAATCAGTTTATATGCTGGCGCGGACTATTTAATTGAAGAATTATTCGTCAAGGCAAAACCAAAAGCTCTTGAAGACAGAATTGTAGATGCTCCAGATATAGTCAATCTTGACTTTGGACTGCACTACTTTGCACACATGAACATGGGACAAACCCAGGATATTGAACAAGTATTTCCTGTACCCGACTGGTTCGCCGTCGGCTCTACTACACCCCCCTATGCAGCTTACGGCTTGGCAACTAATTTGCATATAGAATCGGTGACCCATCCGCACGAAGGGGATAAAAGTTGTTTTTCTTGGCAGTTACTACCTGGTAAATCTGCTAAATGCTTACATCTGTTTATGCGTGGTCAACCAGAAGGATTCGATGCACGAGTAGGTCATTCCTGGTATGAGTTGCTTTACAGACCTCTGAAGGTAGAAGTATATCAAGATACTGAGGTGAAACATCCAGCTAGAAATGGCAGATTAATTACCGCTTAATACCGATTGTTATCAAGAATAAGGCAGTAAAAAAGATTAGGGATTGGGGATTGGGTAATCTAGCGGAAAAATTATAGGACTTACGCACTAAAGCTTGAAAACCTCTTTCCCCCTGCTCCCTGCTCCTCTGCGGTCTTAATGATAAGTCTTTAACTGGATACGATATTACTTATGCGATCGCATTTTTTTTTCCTTTGATCAAATTTCTCATTAAGCTAGAGTTTCCGAAAGTCCCCCAGATTACCACCAAAAAATTCGCAGAGTGGCTATTAGATCCTGTAAAGCCACAGCCGCTTGTGCTGGATGCACGAACTCAGGCAGAGTATGCGGTCAGTCATCTCAAAACAGGAGTACGTATTGACCCTATGACACCTGACCTAACAACACTTTTGACAGTTTCAAAAGATATGCCAATTGTCGTGTATTGTTCAGTTGGCTACCGTAGCGCTAAAATTTCCCAGCAACTTCAAGAGGAAGGTTTTTCCCGTGTTTTCAATTTAAGTGGCGGTATCTTCCAATGGGCAAATGAAGGACGACCTCTTTTTAAAGATGAGCATCCAACACAGCTTGTGCATCCCTATAATGCAAGCTGGGGTAAACTATTAAAACAAAGCTACCGTGCTTAAGAGCATTCATGCGATCGCCTTTCTTGCAAAAGTTACAACAAAACTAATAAATGCTTACGTCAAATCGATTTTTACTTCAATAAAACTAACAAATGGGTTGATCATTTCAATAAATACTTATGCAAAATCGATTTTCGCTTACATAAAACTTATGAATAGGTTGATCGTTTCAATAAATGCTTATGTCTAATCGATTTTGACTTCAATAAAACTAACAAATGGGTTCGTATTTGCAACAAACATCAAAATAAAACAAACTTTAACTCATATCATGTCCGGCAAATCACCCTTAATGTCATTGCGAGTGGAACGAAGTGAAACGACGCAATCGCAATGCTTTTGGGATTGCTGCCCTACGGTCGCAATGATGGTTATTTGAATGGACATGATATCATTCCACAGCTACAAAAACATCGCGTGAACTCGTTTTCATAGCGATAGGACTTAGGCACACTCTACGAATTTTTGGCGTTCTTGGCATCTTGGCGGTTCGATAAATTAACGTGCGCCTCCGTTGAAGACTCACGTTAAATTAAGGGCAATGCCCACCAAAACCTGGATATGGTGGGCATTGCTACACTTAACCTTTACAGTTTGCCTCAAACCGTAGTTGCTAAACCATTGTGTCTCAGCAAAGGAGTTGTACTAGGTTCACGACCCCGGAAGGACTTAAACACCTCCATCGGATGCTGACTACCACCAAGTGCTAGGACTGTATCACGGTAGCGTCTACCCGTAGCTTTGATAGCTTCTTCATCTTCTAGTCCAGCTTCTTCAAAGGCAGCAAAAGCATCCGCACTCAGGACTTCAGCCCATTTGTAACTGTAATATCCTGCTGCATAACCACCACCAAAGATATGCCCAAAAGCACATAAGAAAGCATCTTCTGGTAGCGGTGGCAAAACGGTAGTAGTTTTGGCAATGCGTTGGCGTACATCTGCTGGAGTTTCATGACTACCAGGGCGGTAGCGAGAGTGTAGTTCTAAATCTACACTGCTAAAGTGGAGTTGCCGCAACATCCCACTACCACTCATATAATTTCGTGCTGCTATCAGCTTTTGGTAATAATGCTCAGGTAGAGGTTCACCAGTTTCGTAATGCTTTGCCATGCCGAACAAAGTGGGTCGCTCATAGCACCAATTTTCCATAAACTGGCTGGGTAATTCTACTGCATCCCACTCCACATTATTGATACCTGCTGCGCCAGTATAATCTACCTTGGTGAGCATATGATGTAAGCCATGACCAAACTCGTGAAATAAAGTCTCCACATCATTAAAAGTCATCAAACTAGGCTTACCATCAATGGGAGGAGTTTGGTTACAAACCAAATATGCTACAGGTAAGCGGATGCTAGTTGCACCATTTTCGACAGTTTTGCCACGATTAATGCAGACATCCATCCAAGCACCACCGCGCTTTTCTGCTGGACGGCTGTAGGGATCTAAGTAGAAATAGGCTATGGGCGCACCTGTTTCATCAGCAATTTGGAAATAACGCACATCCTCATGCCATACTGGGGCTTGACCATCAGCAGGAGTCACAGTAACCCCAAATAGGCGATTCACTAATCCGAACAAGCCATCGAGAACTTGGGGAAGGGGGAAGTAAGGGCGTAATTCTTCCGCAGTGAAGGCAAATTTTTCTTCTCGCTGGCGTTCTGCCCAAAAGCTAATATCCCAATGTTTTAAATCTTGAGCTTCTTTTGCTCCTTTGGATATGGCAAAAGCTTTGAGTGCTTCTAAGTCTTTCACCGCAGCATCATAACTAACGCGACGCAGTTCTTCTAACAGCGCCTCGACTGCTTCAACATTGGGAGCCATTTTACTAGCTAGGCTCAATTGTGCAAAGTTGTTAAAGCCTAACAAACCTGCTAGTTCTTGTCGCAATTCCAAAATGCGGTTAATCAGGGGATTATTATCCAAATCACCTGATGCAGCACGACTGATAAAAGCTTTGTAAAGCTTTTCGCGCAAATCCCGACGAGTGCTGTGCTGCATGAAAGGCCCATAACTAGGAAAGTCTAAAGTAATCCGCCAGGGGCCTGTTTCAGGTGTGGCGTTTTCTTCTCCGGCAGCACGAGCAGTTTGTGCTGCTAAACTAATTAAGCTTTGGGGTAAGCCATCAACTTCTTCTATAGCTGTGAGAGTTAAGCTAAAGGCTTTAGTAGCATCGAGTACATGGTTAGAGAACTTGGTAGAAAGTTCTGCTAATTCCATTTGAATGGCGTTGAAACGCTCCCGTGCTTCTCCTTGCAAGCCAACACCAGATAGTTCCGCATCTCGAATAGCGGCTTCGACAATGCGCTGCTGGGCTAATTCTAAATTTGCCCAAGCATCACTAGCACGAAGTTCTTTAAAAGCATTATAGAGAGGTTGGCTTTGACCAAGCTTGGTGATAAACTGCACTACCTCTGGTTGTACAGCTTCATGAGCTTCACGAAGTTCCGGGCTATTTTTAACACCCATTAAATGGTTGACTATGCCCCAACTCCAAGACAGCCGATCTGTCAATTTTTCTAAAGGTTCTACTAAACCGCTCCAAGTAGGCTGTACATTAGCTTCTAAAGTGGCAAGCTGTTCGTCAAGTTCTGCCAGCAGCTGCTTGAAGGCTGGTACTACTTGCTCCGGTTTAAACTCTGTAAAGGGAGGTAAGCCAGCGCCTTTAAGTAGGGGATTCTGAGAAATAGTGGCATTTGCATTCATGGTTCTATGTGAGCTGCCGAACAATACGGGAGAACAGTGATTTTATTGATATATCTTCTAATGTAGCGATCGCAGCGCAATTTCGCCGCACTGGATATTACAGAAAGTCGGCGTGGGAAAAGTCCACTTCTTCTAGGGGTGGGATGAACCGTCGCACGCCGACTTGGGGCATTGGCATTCTTTCCCATTCCCCAACGTAAAATCCCACCGCTTGTATGGGTGGGATGAGCTTATAATAGGCGATCGCTACATTAAAACTACTCCGCCAAGCTTTTATGACCTTGGCAGTTGAGGCAGAGATTGCTCATTTTCTTGTGCTACCTGTGGCTCGATTAAACAGCCAGTAGGATGACTATTGATTACAGTTCTTACACCAAAGGGTGTCAACCCCTTCGGGGAATTCAAAATTAAAGACAATCAGTGAGGGCTTGTACCCACCACTGATTGAAGGCCACTGAATAAAATTCAGTGGGGGCTTGTACCCATAATTAATAAATTCAAAATTATTCTTATTCTTCATTTTGAATTTTGAATGCGTGAATTTTGAATTCAAAAAATGGTCATTGTGGCTATAACTTATAAATCATGACCATTGGATAGTTCATTAGAAACTGTAAGCCCATGGTCATTATGAGTAAAATGCCAGTTGAGAAGCTGATCAAGAAGTGAATTCAAAACACTTGCTTTTTTCTCAATCACCTCCACAGCCTGAACCGTCGTGCTTTGGTCAAGCTGACCCTCACGTAAAAGATGAGTCCAACACAATATGCTGTTGAGAGAAGACCTGAACTCGATAGATAAAGAAGAGATAAATTGTTTAAATTGTTTGCAATCTACATTAGGTTGCTTATGTTTAGAGACTTCTGGGTAAATTGCATCAGAAGTAAGACACCAGTTGAGGAGCTGATCTAGTAGTAAAAGCTGACGTTTCGCATTGTGCTCGATTACTTCATAAGCCTGAAGCATGGTACTTTGGTCAAGCCGACCCCGAAGCAAAAGATGAGTCCAACACAATATGCTGTTGAGAGAAGACCTAAACTCGACAGAAAGCGGAGGCTTAAATTCTTCACGCTGATTGATGTGATCTGCCTGTACCTTAGGGCTGATTGTATTGCTACTCATAATTTGCTTCTTGCTCTGGTAACAAGCGGTAATTTGTGGATTTATTCGGTATTTACCGGAATATTATTTTAATTTACAACCTTTTTAGACAAACGTGTTATTCCTAAAAGCAGATTTGTGAGTGTATTTAGAAATAACCGTAGAGTGAAAACTTAAACGCTCCTCCTCAAAATAGAGGAGCGCTAGAGGCTAAAAGTCTTGCCATTAACCCTTTTTGTAACAGTCAAATTGTAGTGCTGACAGACATCGCGCCCAAAACTTCCAAGATTTATGCGATCGCTTGCTACTTTATTCTTTTCTTACCGGAGGTGCTGCGCGTAACTTGCTTAAGCGTAGGGGTACGATAACAGCTTCGCCTCTTTATAAACTAAATATGAAACTAAGCCTTTAAGTGAAAACCAGCTAGTAACATGAGTATTTATACGATAAAATACACCTACTAGTGACCTTAAAAGTTTATAAAATTGACCGCACCAAAGTTTAATAGTTATCAAACCTTTAATTCTTGCAATTTAAATAGTACAGCACGGCGGAAATAGAGATTTTTCGCATCCTGCGGGAAGGGGTAGCAGGTAGATACTTTCGTGTTGTGTATATTTCAAAAATAATTTAAACCTTATTCTATGCTTAAGTAAAGTTCATCAGCAGCTATTACTAAACAGCAAAACTATAAGGTTCCTGCAATTCATCAACTAATATTAAAGCATTTTTTACAGGCAACTCCTTTGTCGAATCAGTTTAGTTTTTAAAGTATAGGACTCATATTTGATTTTTGAACAAAATTCAGTACACCTTTATCCCTTCTTCCCAGTCCCCAGTCCCCAATCCCCAGTCCCTTACCTCTACGAGTGATTCAGAAATCAAATCGGATTGCTATATAAACCAAACACTTGAAATAATAAGTAAGAGCAAATATGACAGCAATCATAGTTAATCAACAAGTATTAGAAAGATTAAAACAAGCGTATTCAGAAAAATTTGGTGGATCGCCGAAATTGTTAATAAATGAGCTAAATAATATTTATCAAAATAAAACTACTAACTTAAAAGATGTAATTTCAGATAAAACTATCCGCAACTTCTTTAATAATGCTGAACCTATGAAGATGCAGGAGAAGAACCTTAACTTCTTATGTGGAGTATTATTAGGATGTGAAAGTTATCAAGAAGCTTTAAGGCAACAAGCAGCCTTAGAAGAAGTAGAACAGCAACATTCTGATTTAAATGTAGAGTGGTTTGAACGTTATCAGGAATATCTCAGGACAAAGTGCGGCACAATGAAAGTGCTTACCATGACTCAGCCTGTACAACTAGATAGTATTTACGCAAATGTAAATGTTCTAGAAAGTATTAAAGGGAAAAAGCGAAAATTAATTGAAGACTTAATATCTAACATATCTAACGAAAGTATAAGTTTTAGCCGTCTTAATTATAAAGTAACTGACAAAAGTATTGTAGCTTTAGATTCGGTAAAACGTTACCAAAAGCTTCTTATTTGGGGTAGTCCAGGAGCAGGAAAAACGACATTTCTCAAATATCTAGCTCTGCATTCTAATACGGAATTTGGCAAGCAAATCGTTCCTATTTTTATTTCTTTAAAAGCATTTGCAGAGGAAGAAGATAAGCCAAATCTTATTGATGTAATTAGACGAGAATTTAACGTATGCTTTCCTGAACCTGCTCAATTTGTTCAAGAGTTACTAGAGCAAGGTAATTGCTTGATTTTGTTAGATGGGCTTGATGAAATTGCAGAGTCGGAAAGCAACCGAATTTATCGAAATATTAATACTTTTGTAGAACAGTTTTCCAAAAATCGTTTTATTATGACCTGTCGTTCTGGAGCTTCAGATTATACATTTGAACACTTCACAGAAGTGGAAATGGCAGATTTTAATGAAAACCAAGTTTTGATGTTTGTGAAAAAATGGTTTGCATCTTCTCAAGAACCAAAGCTAGGAGACAGATTTTTAGAAGAAGTAGAAAGAAATATTTCTATCAAAGAGTTAGCTATAAATCCATTGCTTTTGACTATGTTGTGTTTAGTATTTGAGGATAACTATGAATTTCCGAAAAATCGATATTTATTGATTGAGGATGCTGTCAATATACTAATACGCAAATGGGATGCTAGCCGACGAATAGAGCGTGATTCTATTAATAGCTTTAATTTACCATATCAACGAAAAGTTAATATGCTTAGTCAAATAGCTTATGAGGCTTTTAACCAAGAACCGCAGAAGTTTTTTTGGCAGCAAAGGGAACTAGAAAAAACAATTCGTAATTATATTAAAAATATTTTAGAAAGTTCTTCTGATAATTTTGATAATCAAAGTTTAGAGGTATTGAAAACAGTAGAAGTTAATCATGGATTAATCGTTAAGCAAACTAAAGACTTATATTCATTTTCTCACCTCACTTTTCAGGAGTATTTCGTCGCTCATTATATAATAGAAAACCGCAATACTGAAATTTTCAATGAAGTTATCAAACATCATTTAACAAAGCGTCAATGGCGAGAAGTATTTTTAATGATTGCGGGAAGACTCGCAAACGCTGATGAATTTCTCAAACTCATGTTTCAGCAGATTAATAAGCTTGTAAAAAGCCAAGCTCTACAAGATATGTTGACTTGGCTAGATGACGTAACTACCTTCCATGCAGTTAAGTCTAGTTCATGGAGAGCATTTTATTTATTTGTCGATCAGATATATGAAATCTATACTAATCGAGTTACGAAAAATAATTATAGCTTGGCTCAAGGAATCTTAATTCAAAGGCTTGCCGTTATTTTGAGACAGATTAATGTCGAGCAAGAAAAAATTATTAAACGCCCACAGTTAGCAAACTTTTCATTAAATTTAGTAGATATTTATGCTCATGTTGATGCTAGAGCCAATGAGAAAGAATTTGACCTTCAAAAAGTAAGTCCGTTGCTGAGAAAAGAACTTCCTGTAAGTGATGAGCCATTCATGATTCCGCAACTAATCAGTAGAGTAAACATTGATAAGGAACAAGGAATCATTACAATGCACAAACAAGAAGGGCAAATTATTTTAGATAAAGAGCATTTTCCTAATCAAGATAGTGATAGCGATGTTTCTATAGAGCAAGAAAGCAATCATAGTAATGACGAAGATTTAAACAATCACACATTAAAAATGAATAACTACGAGGATTTGCTAGAAGAGCTATTGTATTTAAAAGATTCCTTTCCTTATGAGAATGCCCCTAAATGGGAGTGGCAAGAGTGGGCAAAAAAGTTGAAAGGATTCATGAGGCTGTATTTACATATTGGCTTTGATGATGTGAAACTTTCACAAGAGCAAATCAAAAGTTTAGAAGATTATTTCTATGCCAATATTCTGCTAATAGAATGTATACAAGGAGGAAGTTACTCCTCTAAAGATTTACGCAACCAGCTTATTGATCACCTCTTATTGCCATCTAAACGTATTCCTTCAGAACTGTTATCTCTGAGCTATAAGAATAGTTAAAAGTTAAACTATACCGTTTTTTCTTAAGATTTCGACAGATGGCAGCAGGACAAGGAGAGTAATTTGTAGCTTTGATGAGACTTTAAAATACTCGTAGGGTGAGCATTGCCCACCCTATTATACTCAAGTTTCAAAAATCAAACTGATTCCTATACAGCGTTTTTCAGGTAAATGAAGTACATGGGTAAGCCCCGACGAGTAACAATAATCTGCACCTCTATATACAAGATTGTCTGTTTGAGGTTTGGACATAAATACCGCTTGTTGCCGTAAATTACCTTTTAATACTATGATGTACAGGCAGGCTACAGCATTTGGAGAAAATGCCTACTCTTTATGGGCAAGCAAATTAAGAAAGTATGTCAGCATGAACCAGGCGAATTGTGGACAGACGGCTGTTGTACCTCGAATCCACCTGTTGACAATAGTTCGATGAAGTCTAATGAGCGAGTGGTAGAATCTGCTTTAGGGCAGTCTCTTACAGCACAAACAGAGTAACAAAAGCACTCGACAGACGCTGCTGTACTATATGCAGATTAAAAAGGTGTGAATCAACTCTCCCTGTACTCTAGGCTTAGGCTTCAGCTTGGCGATCGCATTTTCTCCATTGGAAATCAGCCGTTCCTTAAAAGATATGCGATCGCAGTAGGATTTATCCAATTTCCAGGGGACAAACAGAAACACTGAAATATTGGCTTTGTAATCAAAGCATTGATACCATCACGGCTAACACGGCAGACAAATGCTTGTTTTTCTCAAGCAAGTTAGATTAATTAAGTAATTTCTATAAAATTCATATCTGAATTTGAAATACCCGCAGGGTAGCATCTGGCGTTGGACGTTGCCCATCCTAGATATGGTGGGCAATACTCATCTTACGCTTAAGTCTCAAGTGTACGAAATTTTTCAAAAATCAAACCGGATTCCTATAGTTCATCCTCAAAAATTAAAATATTAATTTTAATTAAATCTAAGAAAAATACGCAGAGTAATTGCCCGGCTCGTTATTACACTCCAAAAACTTACTAAAAGCTTGGCAGTAATTAGAGTATCTTTCGATAAATTTTTAATTTAGATTTAAACATTAGAGTTCGATAAAGCACGATAATTATATCCCATTTTTGAATCCTTTTGGATGTAGTGTTTAATGTTATCTAAATCAACGAAGTAGTCAGCTACATCAATCAAGCTGTCGCTCGAAACTGTTCGCAAACTTACGACTTCTACCCTAACTCCTTTACTAGCTACAGCATTCACAGCATAAGCTAAATCTCCATCTCCGCTTACTAATACCGCAGTATCGTAGTAGGGAGATAAATTTATCATATCTACAGCAATCTCTACATTCATATTTGGTTTTTTAGAATTTTCTGAAAGCTGAAATTCTTTGGTGACTACTCGATAGCCATTCCGACGCATCCAAAAAAGAAAACCTTGTTGCTTTTCATAGGATCGTAAACGAATAGAATGTTGCCGTGGCATATCGATTCCAGTATAGAAAAAAGCACGTAATAGCCGTGAATTCTCTGTTAAGCAACAAAGCAATTTTAGATAGTCAATTTCAATACCTAGCTGCAAAGCTGCATGAAATAGGTTTAAACCATCAATAAAAATAGCAACTCGACCACGATGTAAGCCTTTAAAAAGTAAACTTGATACCGTAGTATCTTGTTTTTGGATGTCTTCGCTTTCGTAACTATGATTCATTTGATGTTGTTCTTGCCATTGCAGTTCCTCTTTGAGGTGTTTATCTTCATCTTTTTCTTGGGTAAAAGTACTAGTATTCATTGTTAGGCTCCTCTGAATGTTAAATTGGAAGATGTTCTTGAGTAAATTAGCAATAGATGCTCTGTGCTGATAAATCAGCCTAGTAGGGAATGGTATATAGTTGATTGCTGCAAATAATCTGAACCCGTATGAACTGTGCAGATTTCAAAGTATAAAGGCTTGAAGTTGCGATTTGCATCAACACACATTTAACCAAATATTCCACTAGTGATAAATAAACCACTGTTTCCTTGGTTATACTAAATGTTGACTTGGCACAAAACCTGCACCCTTGAACGCAATAAGATTCCTTTAAAAGTGGGTGCTTTAGTGAGTTATTAGCATTTGTTTTTATTGTACATCTATATTGGTTAGACCTAAATTGAAAACAATTTTTGTATATTTACTTGATGAGTTTAGTATACAAAATAAATATTAAAATTTTGTACGCTAAAAAATCCAAACTTACGTTTTAGCTTGATCTAAGCTACTTTTTTAAGAAATAATTAAGTATCCATAACAAATTACTATAATTTTAATATTTCTGGTTTGCAAAAATTGATACATAGTTTGATTCAGAATGTATACAAGCAATCCTGACTTTTGGTTATATTAAATTTTGTATATGCCACGTCCATACTATAACTTTCTTCCAAGTTCCGCTATTTAAAATTTTGTAATGGTTACTATTTATTTTGTCAAATATAGCAAAGGAGTGAGTTACAGATTATCGCCGCTTGTAAGGGTACAACGCCCGTTCCCTACCTATGTACTTCATTTACTGAAAAACGCTATAAGCCCTTGTACAGCAATTTTTAAATGCATAGACCACAAGTTCGCCTCTCTTGAAAGAAGGAAGGCAACATATAGGCTTTCCCCTTCATAATCATGTCCACTTATATCACGTCCGGTTAAAGACTTATCATTAGGGCAGCAGCAAAGCAGAGGAGCAGAGGGGCAGAGGAGAAAGGATTTTGTTGCTCATCTGCATAAATTCGGGAATTATAACTAATTAGCTGGACTTGATATTACTTGTCGGCTGACACGGGTATACAGAGGGATAGCGCGGTTCGCCGATCACCCTTGGTGTTGTAGTGTAAAGTACGTGAAAGAAGACGCGGATATTAATTTGTAGTAGGATTTATGAGAATTGGGATAAAATGTTCCATAAATAGCGATAATTTGCCAAAAAAAGAGGAAAGAAGTAAATATTTCTTCTTTCCTTGAGAAACCGTATTGCGATGTTTTTTGATATTTAGTACTAAATATCAATTAGTATACAGCAAGTTGCTAGTTTTTTGGTGTTTCCTGAGAGAACAGTTTATGAATCGTTTTAGTCTGGGTGCCATCGGCAGCATTTGCTTCAATCAGATAGTCGATTAAGCTGTCTGAGAAAGGAACACGCAAATGGAAAGTACCATCCGGTTTAAGTTTAATCGAATGACCCGCAATGCTTACAGTTGCATCTGGTTGAGTTGCCCCGTGAATAATTAACTCAGCATCCGCCACAAACCAGAAATCTGTATGGGGGCGGCTGAATACACGAACAGTAGCGGAACGGGCTATTGATACCCAGCGATCGCCATCTATGATATAGCCAATTTCTGCAATGTAGTCGCGATCGCTCGTGGGGATCGCGACAAAGCGATCGTGCGATATTTCTTCACATTCATACTGCTGCACAAGTTGGGGATTTTGATAGCTCAGGTCAATATCAGTGACATCGTAAAGCCGTAGCGCCAATTGGAAAGTGCCAGAATTGTGCAAAGTTTCCTTTTGGGTGTCGCTAATGTACCAACAAACATAAGCCCACTTGGGAGTACGGGGTGTGATAACAATACTGCTCTCAAGATTTGCGTCTAATGAATCAGCAGTTTCTTCTGCTGTGTCGTAACTATTAAAGACACGAACAGTAGCAGAACGGGCTATTGACACCCAGCGATCGCCATCTGTGGGATAACCAATTTCTACAATATAATCGCGATCGCCTTTGGGAATATCGATAAAATGATCCCGTGCTGCTTCGTCACATTCATACTGTTGAATAAACTGCGGACTTTGATAACTTAGGTCGAGATCGGTGACATCGTAAAGCCGCAATGCCAAGCGAGAACCAGAACTCTGCAATACTTGCTTGTGAGCAGTATCGCTAAGAAGCCACCAAACATAAGCCGAGTCAGGAGTACGAGGTTTGAGGAAAATAATATCCTCAACATTTTCATCTAGCGAATCGGCAGTTTCTTCTGTTGTGTCGGTACTACTAAAAAAGCGAACAGTAGCAGAACGGGCGATTGACACCCAGTGTTCACCATCTGTGGCATAGCCAATTTCTGCGATGTAGTCGCGATCGCCTTTGGGGATCTCGACAAAATAATCCCGTGTTGCTTCTTCACATTCATACTGCTGAATAAACTGCGGACTTTGGTAACTCAGGTCGAGATCGGTGACATCGTAGAGTCGCAATGCCAAGCGGGAACCGGAACCCTGCAAGACTTGCTTGTGAACGTCGCTAATAACCCACGATACATAAGCCCACATAGGAGTGTGGGGTCTGAGAATAACACTGTCCTCAACATTTGTATCTGACCAATCAACAGTTTCTTCGTTTACGGCTGCTGCATTGTCATCCTCAATGCCATAAATCGTAGCCCAAGGCCCAAGTTCTGCATCTGCTGCTACAGTTGCTTCGTCGGTTAAAGCCTCTAAGTTGGGTAGAAAAATATCTTCTTGCGAGTTAGATGCTGCTTGAGTGGTCGTTTCTGGCAGATCAGAGAATATTTCAAAAATATCTTCTTCTGTCGTCGGCTCGGCAGTTGATTCGGCGGCGTCTGCTACCGCATTCAATGCTAATTCAGGGACTTGGGACAAATCGGGAATTGCGGCTGCTGATTCAATTACTGGTAATCCACCTTCAGATGTCTGTTCGGGGGCTTCGGGCAAATCGGGAATTGTCGCTGCTGATTCAATTACTGGTAATCCACCTTCAGATGTTTGTTCGGGGGCTTCGGGCAAATCGGGAATTGTTGCTGCTAATTCAATTACTGGCAATCCGCCTTCAGATGTCTGTTCGTTAACTTCAGGCAAATCGGGAATTGTTGCTGCTAATTCAATTACTGGCAATCCGCCTTCAGATGTCTGTTCGTTAACTTCAGGCAAATCGGGAATTGTTGCTGCTAATTCAATTACTGGCAATCCGCCTTCAGATCCGGCTTCACCTGAATTTAGTGAATTTAATTGGTGATTATTATCACTGCTTTCTATCGTATTATTAGTATCTTCTGTATTTGAGCCTGAGCCAGCATTAATAGACGAGAGAACTGCTCCTGCTGCAATGCCAGCCGAGTTAATATTTTCTGCAATGTTGGATTCTGCCTGGGGTTGTTCTTTTATTTGGTCTTGAGTGGTTTCGATATCCCAATTTTTGACATCAAAATTTGAAATCGATATTTCAGTCGTTGTTAACAATTCTGCTTGAGAAGCTTCTTTAGGCACATCTTGTCGGTGTGGATATGAAGTATTAACAACTGCCGCTGGTGCTTCTGTCTCCCAAACAGCTTCGCCAGACTTTGGAACGGTTGCTACCTTATCTTTGGAATTTATTGTAATATTACTTAGATTTGGATCTGATTCTGTGTCATAAGTATCAGACCAAATATCCGTCTCTGGTTTTCCTGCTAAGGTGGTGTTGTTTACCACTAGCACTGGAGCAGATGTAGCCTTGCTAACAGAAGTTGTAGCAATGGCGTCATCACTCACAGTTGATATAGGTTCACCCGAAGGGGTATTAACAGATGAATCTGGGGCTTCGTCTGTTTCCTCAGGTGTCGATGGGCGTCTTGTGCGGAACAACCAATAGGATAATCCACCTATGGCAGACATAACCAATAGAGGCAATAGTAACCAAAATGGTGCTTCCCTTTGCACGCTCGCATAATTGCTTTCAACCGGAGTCGCCAACGGATCAGCAGGGGAAGTAATTACATTAGGTGCTGTCGTGGTTGTAGATTCACTAGTTGGGTCAGCAGTAGCAGCAGTTGTCGCCTCAGTAGTTGGGGAGATATTTGTATTTGTAGCAAATGGTTGCAATTCGCCTTTAGCGATCGCAGCAGCTTCTGCTGTTCTTGCTTCTTCTATTGCTTGTTGTCCTGGTGGTGCGATCGCAAAGCCAAGAAAACCTGCTACACCCACATTGGGATTTTGCTTATAGACGTAGACTAAAGGTTGGGAGAAGGGATACTTGGGATCATCTGGTGAAGTTTGATGTATTTGAAGAACTCGCACACCAGGCAGTTGTGATACCTGATTAGCTAATGCATAGCTGATGCCGTCATTACCCAATTGTTTGACGATTTCTGCGGTGTTATCTTCGGCTATTTGAGTAGCAGTAGAACCAGTGGTAAACTCAGCATTTTTAAAAGCTGGATAACTGCGAAAATTATTGCGAGTGTCGCTTGTTGCTGGGCGATCAATCACACGAATCTTAACGTTTGGCCCTCCCAGTTGCGACCAGTTGGTAATTTGCCCCCGAAAAATTCTAGCGAATTGCCTACTTGTCAAGCTTTTTTGAAAAGGATTATCCGCACTTACAATAATCGCAATCTTTTCTCGGTGTAAGCGCACTTGCTCTAGACCTTGTGCTTTTTCTTCTGGAGTCAGTCCACGACCGAGAGCCGCTATATCAATTTGCCCATCTAGTAAAGCTTTCAGTGCTGCATCAGTACCGTTAACTGCAACTTCAACCTTCGTACCAGAGAACTGTTTCTCAAAACTTTGTTTTAAGCTTTGATTAATCCCAGCCAAGCCACTTGAACCATCAATCCGCACTGTTGTTCCATTCTCCACTGTTTGCGGTAGCGGAAAAGAGGGAGCATCAGTCGGAGATTGCGCCAGTATAGGTGACGACACCAAGAGAGTTGTTGCCATAGGCATAGTTGCTATGGCAAGCAGTAATGCCAGCTGGACTATCGCACTATCTTTTTTTTCTTGTTGCCACATATGCTCCTAATCAGGGTACACAAAACAGAAAGTCGGCCAACCCTAAAAGTTATTTTTATTATGAAAGAGACGCGCTAATTATACATCTCTATTCTCTTTGTGCTAAGTTTTTGACTTACATCTTCTACTTAGCCGTGCTAATAACAAATCACCCAGTTGTGGCAACAGCCTCTGCCTTGTAATTTTATTTACTCTTTTCACCCAGCGACAAGTCGAAGCAGCGGCGATCGCCGTTAGCGTCAGTTTCTCACCGCGAAATAAACTAAAGCAAGCGATCCCTCTTGCGCTAACGGCGAGAAAAGGCAGGTATAAAAAAACAAGAAGATGTTGGTTAAATGAAAAGGCAGGGTGAAATGCCCCTGAAGCTTGCTGTGGAGCGGAGCGGAACATGGGTTTGAATCCCCGTCTGAGCTATTTCCCCTGCTCCCTGACCTCTTCTTCAACTGGCTTCACTTTTCTTAAAATCATTGAGATCTATGGCTTGAGGACTTGGATATAGGTTGAGCGATCGCTCGACAGGAAAAGGGACTATTTTTAATCTATGCCCTAAGAGCCTTGGTGGGTGCTATACATCTTTTGCAAAGCAGATAAAAAATTGCATTGACCACACCACATGAAGCTACAGCGCGTGGATGACCACGGATTTTTCTGATGGAAAGTCTCCTGCAATCAATTCCTACTGTTCCCGCATTAAGTTACTAGGATATAAGATTATTATTTGATTTTTGCGAAGCTAGGTACATTTCTATTACTTCTTTCCTATTCCCTACTTCTACGAGTAAGTATGCCTACGCCACGCTGCGCGAACAAAATCAAAGCGGACTGCTATATGCTTTAACCATTTACTGACAAGGTGCTGATTTCTAGGCTTTATTTAAGCAAATAGTAGAAATCTGAATTACAATTTCTGTACCTTTTCCAATTAGGTAAATCATCACGAATAAAGTCTAGATCAATTTCTCCTATTTGGTTAGTTATTTCTATTTCTGTACTCTGAGGGGGCGACATACAGCCCACATTGCAGATGGTATAAAGGCTCTCTTTAAAATAAGCCTCTAATTGCCTGTCATAGCAGTATTTACCAACAAAAATTCCGCTTTTAACTCAGCACTCAACACTCAGCACTCATGGCTCTTTTTACTTAGCAATGCTGTCGTGTCCAAGATAACAGTGACAATCCGGTTTATCAATTAGTGATTCAATCAGAGCATTCAGGGCAGTAGCAGCTAATAAGCCGCCTCCCATTGTCCCTTCAATGGTTATAAAAGGTACTGTTTGTTGCATCAGTAAACGTTTAGCTGCGGGAGCATGACTAAAGCCAATTGGCATACCAATCACTAATGTAGGCTGAATTTTTTGGTTGCCAATCGCTGCACATATTTCCAGAAGTACTGAGGGAGCATAACCAACCACTAGCACACAACCTTTGGGTACTTGCTGTAATTTCTCCTGCCATTTTTGCTGCTGCCAAAAGACAATTTCTGCTTCTGCGGCAGTGGTAACGTGGGGATTATCAATAAGTGTTTCTACCCGACAGCCTAAATGGGCTAATCTCGTACTATCTAGAGCAGTAGCAACAGTGGGGATATCGACGACAATTTGACAGCTTGAAGAGAGAGCTTTACGACTAGCAGCGATCGCACCTTGGCTTAACTTGACAAATGATACCAAACTCACATCACCACAAGCTAATACCAACTGAGAAATCAAGTGTTGTTCAATTTCTGAACGTTCAGATAAATCGGGTAGCAAACGTTGCAACGATTCTTGAAAAGCTTCCGGGTGAGTGTGAATTTCCGCATCTAATCCACTCCAAAGTTGTTCTAGCCCCCCTAATCCTGTTTGGGTTTCTACTTCTAGTAACTTGAGTTGTGCCAAAACTTCAGCTTGCGTATTTTGACAATGCTGATCTCGTCCCAATAAACCTTCTAATGCCGATGCTGTTTGCCGCAGTTGGGAAATTTGCTGCATCACTGCTAAATACTGCTTTTGCAGTTGCGCCATCAAGGTTTTAGTTGTGTCGGTTTCTGGTTCTACTTCGAGAATTTGGCGAATGTGGTTGAGTTGGAACCCTTGCTGCTTCAGTGCCACAATTCGTTGTAGCCTGATGACATCCTTTTGAGTGTAGAGGCGATAATTGCTAGGCGATCGCACTGGTTGTGGTAATAATCCTAATTGATGGTAATGTCGCACCATCCGTGGAGTAATGCCACCCCCCACCGCATCAGTAAGTTCTTTGATTGTTAAGCAAGTAGCATTCATCATTTACTTAATTTACCCCATGCCCAATGCCCAATGCCCCATGTAATCTCTCTGAAACTCCAAGAAAACGTCCTATGATGAGTACACATGGTGAGAAATTCTGAAGTTGACCGTCAACGAGAACATCAAGCTAACGAGCGTACTTTTCTGGCTTGGTTACGCACTTCAATTGCATTGATTACTTTTGGTTTCGCTATTGCTCGCTTTGGTTTATTTTTGCGCCAAATTCAAACAGCGCTTACTAAACAGCCAACTCCTGCTAATGCCTTGTTTAATTCGGAAAACCTTGGTGTTAGCTTAGTAATTTTTGGAATTATTGTCATTGTTTTGGCAGCATGGCGGTACAATCAAGTTTTTTGGCAAATTGAACAGGGAAATTACAGACCAAATCGGTTACTAATTTGGCTCGTGACTGGGGCTGTTATGGTTTTTGGTATTCTTAGTATCCCTTTAGTTCTTTGGCGCGATCGCAAACCAGTTTCTCCAAATTCTGTTCCCAATGAAAAGCTTCAATCGCTTAAAAAATATTTTTAAGCTTTGAGATATACACGGCGTAGGGTAGTCGCCCACCCTACAATTATTACAATTACTGACTAGAGTTTATATGTTCTAAACGAGGCCGTAAATTTTTAATTATGGCGATCGCAACTAGAACAATTGCCAAAATCAATGCTACATTTTTTAGCAAAGGGTCGTTCCAGTGCTTAATTGCGATCGCAACTAATGCCCAGACTATTACTCCCGCGTAAGCAATATCTTGACGTTGAATACTAATGGCTGCTGCTATTAAAAAAGCTGCCAACAACATAATGACAGTCCATACTTGAGCAGAGATATCCCATCCGTTCCAACCCTGAGAATACAAAGCACACGCTACATTGACAATAGTTGCAACACTAATCCAACCCAGGTAAATGCTGATGGGAAAGTGAAGACACCACTTCTGGGCACGAGGTACATTTTTGTGCCCAATACCTAATTTTAGGTAGATACTAATCAATGGCAATAGAATCAAGAGCATTGCAATTACAGAAAGGGCAAAAAATCTGGAGAGAAACAGGTACACCCAGATACTTTGAGCAATACAGGCAATTACCAACAGATATCCTGTCTTGCGTAAATCTAAATTGTCTTTCTGGCTGGGTAGAAACTGATAGATTCCAAATACGAATAATCCAAGGTAAATCAGTCCCCAAATGGCAAAGGCGTAGTTAGCAGGAATAATTAGAACATTTTTGAACAAAGTGTTGGAAATTTCACCTATACTGAGTCCATTGAGCGGAAAAAAGTTTGATGCAACATTGATCAAGAAAGCGCCAATAATTGCAAACAAGGTAACAAACTGGCGTAGTAAATCCCAGTTGTTGCTAGACGTGGATTGTTGCATAGGATAATGAGATGAATGGCACTAAAAAAAATACAAATTCTGTATTTTCATGGGCTTAAAGACTTTGGAAATATGCAGATTCATGAATTAGCGATGTCTACGTCGAGCTTCGCTTACGCAAACTGAGAGTTGCAGATTTTCCTGATTCCCGACATCAAAGCTATTAATTTTCTCAACCCCTTATCAGTCAACGATTTCATTGTTTATACCAGATAGCTATGCGCCGGACTGTCACCCCTGTACCAGCAATAATTGGGCAACCTCCATGTATTTCAGGATTATGGTTAATTAGTGCGCCGATATCGGTAATAGTTGCCAAAACTTATTCTCCCAAATGTTTCACACTAAATATTATTGTATGGGGTTGTCAGTAATCGTAGTGGCGTGACTTCAAGCGATCGCAAAATCAGCTTTCCTTACCAACATCACAACACCTTTTAACTTGGTATAAGATGTTTCAACAGGCTGCTGGAAGTCGTGTTTTCCTCTGTGGGTTTCAACCGCTAACTGCTTAAGCACAATTACATAATTTTATTAAAAAATATAGTTTAAAAAACACAAAAATTTGTGATTTACCCTGAGCCATAATACAGCTTTTTTGAGAGAAGCTAACACTAGAACCTTTATATGAGTAAATCTATGCCTCGCGCAAAACGTTCATCTCGTGTTCTCGAAAAAGCTCAACTCAGAGTTTCTGGACTTAAGGCTATTAATCCAAATATAGATTTTGGCGATGCTAATAGTTTGCAAAATATGATACAAAAAATTGAGCAGTTACGCGCTAAACTTGATGCTCATAATACTGCTCTGGCTGTGATTCATGCTTACAGAAGTGATATTGAACAGCTAGAAAAAAACTTGAGCGCCTTGTGTGAAAAAATGCTGCTGGCAGTTGCGGTAAAATACGGTAAAGACAGCCAGGAATATGTAATGGCTGGTGGTGTTCGGAAAAGCGATCGCATTCGTAAAAGCACAATCACCCGTTTAAAAGCAGTTGCAGAAGAAACAACCGTTAAGTCTGCTCAAACTGCATAGTATTATTCGTTGACGCAACAATACCACTTGCTACAAGTTGCTTAACCCTTTCGGCAGTCGCTCGTGAGGGAAACCACGCCACTTGCTACCCTGCGGGAAGCCCATAGGACTCTATTGAAAAAAAACTTGCTGCCGATTCCTGTTTACCTATTTGGACTAATGCTATGCCTAGACCGTTATTGCTGGAAATCAGCTTTAGAGCCAGTTTTCCTGATTCAATAGCGTTGTCTGTTTTCAATACACTCTAAAATCACGTGTGCTGTAGCTCCTCAGTGTACGGCGATTACCAGCCCTACACCCTTGACCTTAACATTAATGTCAAGGTTTAGCGTGAGAGAGTCCACTTACTGTCACACTCTCATGCTCTACCCCCAACGTTTTAATGAATTCACCAAAGAACATACAGATGTCATAGCAGCTCTACTTTGTGGGCTGCTACTATTTTTTGGATGGTTTGCTTTGCATCTTGGCGCTTTGGGATGGGCGTTGCTGCTGTTACCTGCGGCGTATATTATCGGTGGTTACGAAAGTGCCCGTGAGGGATTAACTACGCTCTTCAAAGAAAAAGAACTCGATGTAGATTTGCTGATGATTGTGGCGGCTGTAGGTGCAGCTAGCTTGGGCTTATGGCAACGGGAATACCATTTAATTGTTGATGGTGCAATTTTGATTCTCATCTTTGCCATTAGTGGCGCATTAGAAGGCTATGCTATGCGGCGAACTGAGCGCAGTATCCGCAGTTTGATGAGTCTAACGCCAGACACAGCAACAGCTTTACGTCAGGGAAAAGAAGAGTTAGTGCCCATCAACCAGCTACAGGTGGGCGATGAGATTGTTGTCAAACCAGGAGAGCTAATTCCTACTGATGGCTTAATTGTGTCTGGTTATAGCACCATCAATCAAGCTGCAATCACAGGTGAATCTTTACCTGTAGAAAAGACGGTAGGCGAAGAAGTTTTTGCAGGTACAATCAACGGCTATGGCGCGTTGAAGTTGAAGCTACACAAACCAGCAGCCAGCAGCTTAATTCAACGCGTAATTCGTTTAGTAGAACAAGCACAGACAGAAGCGCCACCTTCGCAACAATTTATCGAGCGATTTGAACGGGGGTATGCACGGGTAATTGTCAGCTTGGGATTTTTGCTGGCGATTTTACCGCCATTTATTTGGGGTTGGGATTGGGAAACCACAATTTACCGTGCCCTGACTTTTTTGGTAGTAGCTTCTCCCTGTGCTTTGATGGCTGCAATTATGCCAGCGCTACTTTCGGGAATTGCCAATGGTGCAAGACAAGGGATTTTATTTAAAAATGGTGCCCAATTGGAGAAGATTGGCCAAGTCCGGGCGATCGCCTTTGATAAAACTGGTACTTTAACAACAGGACAGGTGCAAGTTTTCCAGGTGATTGCTCATGGTGAATACTTGCAAACAGATGTATTAAAAGCCGCAGCATCTTTAGAAACATTCTCAGAACATCCCATCGGTAAAGCAATTGTACAGGCGGCTACTGATTTAAACTGGGTGCGTGCAACTGATGTACAAGCTATACCAGGAAAGGGAATTGTCGGGATTGCCAAAGAAAAAACAGTAATTGTCGGGAATGCTGCTTTTGTGCGGGAGTATGTTACTGAGTTACCAAAAGAATTACAGAACTTAGCTCAATCTTTGGAGATGGGAGGGAAAACCGTTGTTTGGGTAGGACAAGGGAGCAGGGAAGAAGAATTTGGAGTGATAGGTGCGATCGCTATTGCAGACATGGTACGCGATGAAGCGGCATTAACTATTACTCGTTTAAGAAAGTTGGGCGTTGAACGAATTGTGATGATTACCGGCGATAACCAGCGCACTGCTCACAGCATCGCTCAGGCAGTAGGAATTGATCGAGTATATGCAGAACTTTTACCAGAAGATAAGCTAGATATTATACGTGATTTGCAGAAGCAGTATCAAACAGTCGCAATGGTAGGAGATGGTATTAACGATGCACCTGCCTTAGCTCAAGCATCTGTAGGTATTGCTATGGGTGTAGCTGGCAGCGATGTAGCATTAGAAACAGCCGATATCGTGCTAATGGCAGACAGATTAGAAAAAATTGCTGTGGCGATGCATTTGGGTAGGCGATCGCAAACCATAATCAAACAGAATATAGTTGTAGCCTTGGGTTTTATTCTGTTGCTTTTGGTGGGTAATTTTCTCGGAAATGTTAATCTACCCATCGGCGTGATTGGGCATGAAGGTTCTACAGTGTTAGTAACTCTAAGTGGGCTAAGATTGCTCAAATGAATCGCTTTTGTCCTGTGGTTTAAAAAACTTATTAACTATGAGACTAACCCGCTAATCAATTCAAACTACTGTTGAGTCAGGTTGCCGGGGTAAGCTTTACTTATGGCTCTCTTGGTGCTGCTTTATAAAGTATTTGCAGTTTACATCTTGAGAGCTTTTTAACTATTTATAAAACTTGTTAAACATCCTTTAAACAATTGATCGGCATGGCGATAGAGAATACTAAATATAAAATATGATAAGTAAGAATTTAACCTTAGTTTTTCGCCACTTTTTGAGTAATTGTACACCTGCACCGAGCCGGAGGCGATCGCTTTTATCAAAAAATGATGGTAAAAAGCCTGAAGCAACATATTACCATTAATCCACAAAACAGTAGATTTTTACAGTACGTAAGTTTTCTAATCTTTATCCGTGTCCGTTTTTGCACTGCTACTACTGTATATTATTTACCTGTAATCATGTGTATTCATTTTTTAAAAAAATAATAATTATTAACAACTACTAGAAGCAAAGCTGAGTAAGGACACAGCAAGTATTTAATTAAAAATATGAGATTTTCTGAAGCTTAACTACTATCGAAAATCTACTAATACTACTAATATCAATCTAGAATTGTGTTATGTGCTTTTGTAGCTTTGCTTCCGTAAAGCGAAAAAAGAACTATTTTAATTGGTGCTGTTAAATAATACGAAATTATTGGATGAAGTGAAAAAGCCTGCGCTTCATTCTTATTCATTTCGTATATCTGTATTTAGTAAAAATGGAATTGCTGTGGCTGATGTTTTGAGACTTTTGCTCAAGCTTTACAAAACATTAGATATAAGGATGAATTCGTATGAGTAAACTGATAGTTCCTCCCAATATCATCGGTACAGATAAGGCCGACCTAATTCAAGGTATCGACGAGAATGTCAATTATCAAAGCGACATTGGATTTATTGGTATTCAAGTTTTAACTAATGGCATCATCGATACTCGTTCGGGAGACGACACTATCAATGGTGAGGGTCGAGGTTCTTATTCTTCAAAGGGAACTGGTATTTCCAATAGCGGCACCATAAAGACTGGTTTGGGAAATGATACCATCACAGGCACAGGTGAGGGTGAGAGTTCTGTGCCTTTAGGCGGAACTGGTATTTTCAATAGCGGTTCCATAGAGACTGGTTTGGGAAAGGACACTATCATTGGTAAGGGTCAGGCTGTTGCTTCTCCAAGCGGAATTGGTATTTTTAATAGCGGTACCATAAATACTGGCTTGGAAAATGACACTATCATTGGTGAAGCTCAGGGTTCTATTTCAAGCGAAACTGGTATTTATAATAGCGGCACGATAAAGACTGATTCTGGAAATGATACTATCACTGGCACAGGTAATGGCGGCAGTGCCCCTATCCCTGGTTACATCTATCCAGGAACCGGCATATTCAACACTACCACAGGCATCATCAGTGCTGGTGGGGGAAATGATACGATCACAGGCACAGGTGATGGCGGTAGCTATAGCGATGACGGTAAAGGTATAGGTATATCAAATCAAGGCAAGATTAGTGGAGATGCAGGCAATGACAATATCAAAGGCATCGGCATAGGAGGTTATTATGCGGGAGACGGCATTGGAATTTTAAGCAGTGGTAGTATCAGTGGCGGTACGGGAAATGATACCATCACAGGCACTGGCACTGGCGATACTACCATCAAAGGTGGCGCAGGCGGAGATGGATTCGGCATCTCTAATACAGGCAAGATTAATGGAGATGCAGGAAAAGACTCTATTATCGGGACTGGAACAGGCGCTAAAGGGAGTTTCGCCTTCACTAATGGCCCTGGAAATGGTGGCAAAGGAATCGGCATCTCCAACACGGGCAGTATCAGTGGTGGAACCGAAGATGATTCAATTACTGGTATTGGCAGAGGAGGCGCAGCAGGCACCGGCGACGGAGGCGGTGGAGACAGAGGCCTTGGTGGTGATGCTATAGGTATTGCTAACAGTTCCAATATTGATGGTGGCAATGGAAACGATGTCATTAAGGGCATCGGTATTGGTGGAAAAGGCAATTCTAACTCAAACGGTCGTGGAGTCGGCATCTCCAATACTGCTCCTGGTCGCATCAATGCAGGTAACGGCAAAGACCAAATTCTCGGCTACGGCACAAGCGTGGGATTAGAGGGCAATGGTGTAAATATTGTTGGCATTGATGGTGGAACCGGTGACGATTTGTTTAAAGCAAGGAAAATCAGCGGTTTAAACGCTCAAGGCAATCCCATTGAAAGTGCTAATCAGGATGGAGCTGTTGCCAATATCTTCATCAGTGGGGCTAACGGAAACGATATCTTTGACTTGGGATTCGGTACTGCCAAGTTAAGTGGTGATCAAGGCTACGATACCTTACTGCTTCCGGTTCTCGGTAGTGGCAGCTACACCATTGGAACACCTGATGTTAATGGCTTCTTCCAGATTAAGAATACTGCCAGTACGAATGTTTTGACAGTTAGCGGTATTGAACATATTTTATCTGGTGGAACGACTCTTGTTTAACGCGATCTCCACGGGTTAAAGAAGGTACAAAAAAGTCCTTGCCTGCTATTAAACGAGAAATACGCAAGCAAAAAAAGAACTACTTTAGTTGGTGCTGTTAAATAATACGAAATTATTGGATGAAGTGAAAAAGCCTGCGCTTCATTCTTCTCCATTTTGTAGATATGTATTTCGTAAAAGTCGAATTGCTGTGTCTCAAGCTTTAAAGAACATTACATATAAGGATGAATTCGTATGAGTACACTGAAAGTTCCTCCCAATATCATTGGTACAGATAAGGCCGACCTAATTCAAGGTATCGAGAATGTTAGTGGGCCGAATGGCGGCATTGAAAACATTGGCATTGAAGTTTTAACTAATGGCATCATTGATACTGGTTCGGGAAACGACACTATCAATGGTGAAGGTCGGAATTCTAATTATTCAAAGGGAACTGGTATCTCCAATCGCGGCACCATCAAGACTGGTTTGGGAAATGATACGATCACAGGCACAGGTAATGGTCAGAGTTCTGACTCTTTAAGCGGAACTGGTATTTTCAATAGCGGTACCATAGAGACTGGTTTGGGAAACGACACCATCATTGGTAAGGGTGACGCTGCTGGTTCTTCAAGCGGAACTGGTATTTTCAATAGCGGTACGATAAAGACTGGCTTGGGAAATGACAAGATCATTGGTGAAGGTCAGGGTGGTTTTGGTGATTCAAGGGGAATTGGTATTGACAATAGCGGTACCATAGAGACTGGTTTGGGAAATGATACGATCACAGGCACAGGTAACGGCGGCGGTGCCCATCGAAGTAGCGCGCCAGGAATCGGCATCTTCAACAGTACCACAGGCATCATCAGTGCTGGGGCAGGAAATGATACGATCACAGGCACAGGTGAGAGCGGTGACGATAACGATGAGGGTGGTGTAGGTATTTCAAATCAAGGCAAGATTAGTGGAGATGCAGGCAACGACAATATCAAAGGCATCGGTACAGGAGGAATGTATGCAGGAGATGGCACTGGGATCTTAAGCAGTGGTAGTATCAGTGGCGGTACGGGAAATGATACCATCACAGGCACAGGCACTGGCTATAGTACTATCTATGGTGGCACAGGCGGAGATGGGGTCGGCATCTCTAATACAGGCAAGATTGATGGGGATGCAGGAAAAGACTCTATTGTCGGGACTGGAACAGGCGGTCAAGGAGGTTTCGCCTACGCTGATCGTACTAGCGCCGGTGGCAAAGGAATCGGCATCAAAAACACGGGCAGTATCAGTGGTGGAACCGAAGACGATTCAATTACTGGTATTGGCACAGGAGGCGAAGGAGGCAAGGACACTGGAGGTCAGGGCATTATTATAGGCCTTGGTGGTGATGGTATAGGTATTGCTAACAGTTCCAATATTGATGGTGGCAATGGAAACGATGTCATTAAGGGCATCGGTATTGGTGGAACAGGCAAGCCTGGCTCAAACGGACGTGGAGTTGGTATCTCCAATACTGCTGGGAGCATCAATGCAGGTAACGGCAATGACCAAGTTCTCGGCTACGGCACAAGCGTGGGATTAGAGGGCAATGGTGTAAATGTCGTTGGCATTGATGGTGGAGTTGGTGACGATTTGTTCAAAGCAAGGAAAATCAGCGGTTTAAACGCTCAAGGCAATCCGATTGAAAGTGCTAATCAGGATGGAGCTATTGCCAATATCTTCATCAGTGGAGATAACGGGAACGACATCTTTGACCTGGGATTCGGTACTGCCAAGTTAAGTGGTGGTCAAGGCTACGATACCTTACTGCTTCCGGTTCTCGGTAGTGGCAGCTACACCATTGGAACACCTGATGTTAATGGCTTCTTCCAGATTAAGAATACTGCCAGTACGAATGTTTTGACAGTTAGCGGTATTGAACATATTTTATCTGGTGGAACGACTCTTGTTTAACGCGATCGCGACGCTTTGAGAAGGTACAAAAAGCGATCGCCTGCAATTAAATTAAAAATACGCATTGTGTCGAGAAGCTCACTTCTATCAAACACTGCTCTGGGTTTACTCCAGGGCAGTTTTATATTGCACGGGCACTCAATTTTGGATTTTGGATTTTAGATTAATATCATGTCCGGTTAAACACTTGTCATTGCGACCGGAGGGAAGCAATCGCAAAGATATTGGGATTGCGTCGTTCCACTTCGTTGCACTCGCAATGACATATCGCAACTAATTTAGCGGACATGATATAACCCCACGCTTGACAGAGAAAAAATGTTAGGAAAACGATAAGTTAAAACAAGTGTCAACAGCTAAACACAGCGCTCATGATTGATTTTGAACCTTGGGACAAGTTACTGCGTCAATATGTTGATCAACAGGGTCGTGTAGACTATCTTGCTTGGAAAAGGGAGCAACCTCAAGCCCTTGCCGATTGGCTCTCAAGCATAAAACATCTTCAATTTAATGCCAATGCTGCGGAAGAATTGGCATTGTGGATCAACCTCTACAATGCGTTTACCATTTCGACGGTTTTAGAACAATACCCAATCGAGTCAATTCGTCCGCGTATTTTAGGCATTCCTAACTGGCTTGGGTTTTTGTGGTTTTTTCAACGCCGGATTTATGACATCTTTGGCAAACGTTACAGCCTAGCCCAAATTGAGAATCAAATTCTGCGAGACAAATTGCAGGAGCCACGTATTCATTTTGCGATCGTTTGTGCTTCGATTGGTTGTCCCTTACTGCGTCCGGGAGCTTACTTTCCTGAGCAAGTCAGTCAGCAGTTAGATGAAGATGCTCGGCGTTTCATTAATAATCCAGAAAAAGTTCGTTACGATTCCCAAAGCCAAGTCCTTTACTGTAACAAAATCTTAAAGTGGTATCGTCAAGACTTTGTTAAGGTTGCGCCCTCTATACCAGAATACATCCGTTCTTACTTGAACACAGACCTGCCCCTAACTGCCTCAACGCCAATTTCCTATCTTCACTATGACTGGAGCCTTAATCAGCGAATGTCTTGATAAAACTGCTTGAGATAGTTGGCATCAACGCCAATTCCCCACAAAATCCCGATGTAAAGATAAATTGCAGTTGCTTTCAAACTACCCCATTTTGCCACGCGGCGATCAGAGCTTTGAACAATGCGGTTTACTTGACAAATTCGCCCCTTTTGCACCAGTTTCAAACATAAATCGCCATCTTCCATAATCGGCAATGCTTCATCGAATCCACTGCAATCCCAAAAGTCAATCCGACGGCAGAATATTACCTGATCTCCAAATAAAAGGCGCAATCCTTTAAAAAAAAGATGAGGTTTAAATAGCAGTGGCGCGTAATAGGTTTTCAGATAATTATGTAGAGAGATACCCCAGCGAGTTGTTTGAGAACCTACCATTAGAGAAATGAATCCACCACAGGCAACTGTTGGCTTTGCCAGGGTTTGTTCAATGATAGCAATAAGGTCATCTGGAACCGAAGTGTCTGCATGAAGGAAGCAAAGAATATCTCCAGTGGCAGATGACGCTCCGTAGTTCATCTGAATAGAACGCCCACGCTGCTTACAGGAAAGAATTTGTATCGTCAGCGCTTTATGGAATGGCTGAAATTGCTTGGCGATCGCTATTGTTTCATCTTCGCTACCACCATCTACTACTATTACCTCTTTTGCTGGCGGATTCAGTAAAGTCAGTTGGCGTAATGTGCGCTCTAAACTAGCCGCTTCATTTAAAGTGGGAATGACAATCGAAACTTGAGACATGCACTTCACAGTGTTTTGCCGTTGTTATTATTCTACCGGACTGATGTGTATGGGTTTTAACCCAAACAAAAATCAGGCAATGGTGAAGCGCTTGATCAATACATCATATAAAGCGATCGTTACTACAAAAGTTGCATTACTAATAATCAAAAACTTTTCTGTGATTCCCAAATTCCATTGCACAACATAAAAAGCGATCGCTAACATACTGCATCGGTGTCCGCAACTCAAGCACAAACCAACTAGCAGACCCCGCAATTAAGAAAAATAATGGCATCATATGCCACTGATGTACAAAAAAGATAAACCCCCCTAACGAAGGACTTAGCAAATCATTTTGGATATAAAAATCTCCTATTTCACCTTGTAAAAAATGACAGCGGCATGGAAATAAATTAGTAATAGCACCGCCAGCGCCCTTAGCCAATCCAAGTCATGACGTTGTTTCAGGTGACTTTTCGGTGTATCCAAGTGATTTTCTAAGTTCTTGCTGTAAATCTAACCAAAATCTTAGCGGCTTTTATTACCAAAGATAGATTCTACTAATCGGGTTAAATATAAAACTACATAAATTAGCGATCGCATAAAAGCGTGTTTTATTGTCCTTGTTCTTTTGCGTGCCAAAAAACAAAAGTACACCCTAACTGGAAGCCCCTTAGTAATTCCGATTAAATCTACACCCTTCAGCTTACTCCCATACTTTATCTATTTCCTCATTTTGTTCTTTCTCACGGTACAAGACGACTCACTAATAAATAGTGCAACTTAAGAGTAGTGCAAATATGATAAATTATGAACGCTGCAAAACGACTTGCTACTCTCAACCGCATCCGCAAACTCAGCCGCCTCATGGATACTTCTATACGCATTCCAGGCGTAGGTTTGCGTATTGGAATAGACCCAATTATTGGTCTAGTTCCAGGTGCAGGTGATTTAATTAGCACAGCGTTTTCAGCTTACATAATATTTTTAGCTACTCGCTTTGGCATACCACGCCAGGACTTAGCCAAAATGATTTTTAATGTAGGTTTAGAAACAGTCGTTGGCACTGTACCTTTAGTAGGGGATTTATTTGATGCTTTTTATAAGTCCAACATTCGCAATTTAGCAATTTTAGAGCAACATCTGGCGGTAATGGAACCAAAACTTCAAGAAGTAGCTGATGAATTGTTAGCTCAAGAAACAAGTCTCGTATAATCCACTATATAGGTTTACGTTTTTAAACATTTTTACGAGTGGCTGATATGATTGTTTGAGGTTATAATAATAACAGTAGTATGAGACACAACATTAGAACAAAAATGTTGTAACTCCAACCTCTACTAACAAAAACTGAATCTATATATAAAGCAACCTCCCAATAATGTGAGGTTGTTCTTTTTATAACCTAAAAGGCAAAAGTTGCTGAAACTCTTGCATTGAGCGAAATTTAGTTTTTGTGTATTGACAATTCAATTTGAAAAATGGAACCTTGCCCAACTTCGCTTTTGACGCTAAGATGACCACCATGTGCTTGGACGATTTGTTGAGCGATCGCCAGTCCTAAACCAAAGCCCCCAGTTTCTCGCGCCCGTTGCTTATCTACTCGATAAAACCGCTCGAAGATATAAGGCAAATCTGTAGCAGGGATGCCAATGCCGTTATCTTCAACTTGAATCACCGCCGAACAGGACTGGGTATACAAGCGCAACTGTACTATCCCACCAGCTTTTGTATATTTACAAGCATTACTCAGGAGATTTCCTACTGCTTGATGCAATAGATCTGGGTCAGCCAGCACCACAATTGACTGTTCTGGCAAATCACTTTTAATATTTAAATGCTGGGCAGCGATAGTAGTAGACTGAAAGTCTATTAATTCTCCTAGTAAATCTGTCAAATCTACTTCTTTAAGAAATTCAGGTGATAAATGCCCCGCCTGCCGTGCCAGAAATAGTAAATTACCAATTAAAGTATTCATTGATTTAGCTATCTCTGCAATCTTCTCTAAACGCAGATGCTTGGACGCACCTTGATCAAGTGGCGCTAGCATACCAACTTGAGCATTGCTGAGTACCGCCGCTAAAGGAGTACGTAATTCATGGGAAGCATCAGCAGAAAAGCGCTGAAGTTGTTCGTAACTGAAACGAATCGGCTGCATTGCCAGCCCTCCCAAAACCCAACCTGTTAGACTAATCACCCCCAAAGCGATGGGAACAGCCATTATCAAAAACATTAATAATCCTCTCAAGGCATCTTGAGCATCTGCCATCAATATTGCTACCTGGACATAGCCAATCAGCTGTCCTTTGTGTCGTACTGGCAGGGTTAGCTGACGTAGCCAAGAAACTTTCGACTTTGCCAAGGGCAAATCATTGGTTGTTTTAATAGTTTGAAATTCAAAAGCCGCGCTTAACTGTTCTGGAGGAGGCGCACCAAAAAATTGTCTCAGCTTGCCTAATCGATCGTACCAACCAGCATAGATTACCTCAGTATCTGCTGGAGGTGGGTTGTTTCCTAAAAACGGCACATTGCTGAGATCCACACGTCCTTGTCCCTGCTGTAATTCATACTGCACCGAAGCTGCTATCACCCTAGCTTTTTTGTAAAGTAGCCGATCCTTTAGTGCCAACTGCTCAACAGCTTCTTGGTAGTAAAGCACCCCAGCAAAAACGATTAAAATACTGCCCATAGAGAGGGTAAACCAACGAGCCAAGTTACGACGGCTACGGGTGAACATAGTTAAGAGTTAAGATTTAGGCGTAATTCGATAGCCCAGGCCGTAAACTGTCTCAATCCAGGAAGCTGCACCTATGACCTGCAAGCGTTGCCGCAGTCGCCGTACTAGGGAGGTCATAGCGTTACTTTCCGGCTCACTACCCCATTCCCACAATACCTGCTCAATCTGGTCACGGGTTAAAATTTGTTGGGGGTGACGCATTAAGTACTCTAACAACTGATACTCACGGGCAGATAATTCCACGATTGCCTCGCCTCGCGTCACTGTTAGGGTTGCTTGACACAGTTGTAAATCAGCCAGCACAAGAGTTTTTCCTAGACAAACAGGCGATCGCCTCGATAGCGCCCGTACACGTGCCAGCAATTCAAATACGTCGGCAGGCTTAATCAAATAATCATCTGCTCCCGCATCCAATCCGGCAATTTTGTCGGCTGTAGTGTCTTTAGCTGTCAGCATTAATACAGGCGTACTTTTTCCAGAGCGTCGATACTGACGACACAGATCCAATCCACTAATTTCCGATAACAACCAATCTAAAATTAGCAAGTCATACTCTCTTTGCGACATCACCCATTGAGCGATCTCTCCATCAGTAACGCTGTCAACAATATACCCTGCTTGGGATAGCGCTGTATGCAGTGGTTCTATTTGTTCCGGATCGTCTTCTACTAAAAGTATCCGCATAATTGACGCTTGCACCCCATCGCTATTCTGTCTCATACTAAAGAGGTCGATGGATACAGAGCGTCTTCCATGAGTAGTATTTCTAGCGGAATAGATAATTAAAATTTTAAATTAGCAATTATCACAATCCTATGTTTTTACAACGTTGGCGGCAATTGCTACACTCTCCAATTATAGAATTCTGCCTTCCCCTGCCTCTGTTGGGTGTTTTCTTTTGGTTTGGTGGCAACCTGATGGCAGAACAAATATTGAGTCGCCCTTACGGTAGCGTAAATAAATTACAAGCAAATACTCAATTCGATGTTAAGCTATCGCTGACAGTTGTACTGATTCAAGCAGAAATAAACAGAACAAAAGGTGCCACTTTAGTCATAGTTAAAACTAAAGATCCTAGCTTGAAGAAGTTGGAGTTTGAGTTTCCAACTACAAATGCTAATCAAGTGGAAATAGATATTGCCCAAGAGTTAGACATCACAATTGCAAATGTGCGGAAGCTGGTGCGCTACCGGATAAAAGATTAGCTATTTTGTCCTTGGAATAAAGCAGGAGGTAAAAGGCAGCAGCACAAATTGTTTTATAATTTGACCCAACTCAGCTAAATTTTAATAAAAGAAATGAAGACATATACTTATTAATTATTTTTTAACAAATTTATTACTAATAAAAAATGTTACAACTAAGCTAAATATAAAGTGTCGTCTTCCCATAAATATTTTTTAAGATCAACAAAAAATTTATATGAATTATTAAATGAATCAGTCTCAGATAAAACTTGAATACCTTCAGCTTCCAACTTATTTTTTTGTTCGTGAATATAGGATATTAAATTACCTTGAGAGTCCAATATTCTATGTATAGGATAATCAGTAGCTGAGGTGTTATTAAGATACGTCGGAATAGCTCGCATATAGCTTTTATCTACTCCTATGCTTTGAAGAATATGTTTATATGTAACTATTTTTCCATTTGGAACTTTAATTATATATTTTAAAAAGCGCTCATAGGGCTTTTCGGATAATGCAGGAAACTGTTTTGCTTTAATGTAAAAACTATTGCCGACTTCTAGTTTACCTGATGCGATGACTACACCTAAAATTCCTCTTTTACCTTGAATATTTTGTAATGATTGTACTAAATGTTTCATTCGTTTACATGGGTCACAGTGAAAAGTTAAACGAATGGCAGCACCGCTTTCAAATACAATGAGAGAGCCGGGTCTAAATTGCTCATCATCTAGACCTTTAATCACAATATTTTCTCGCAATTCTCCTGGCTGTATTGAAAGCTGATAAATATCCTCATATCTAACAATTAAAATTTGCCTGGGGCTTATACGGTTAGCATTAATATCTCCGTCTATGCCATGCCCTAATTTTAAATTAATTCTAGAAAGCTTTACCATTGTAGAACCTTGTTCCACCTTAGTAAAAAGATGTACTATTGAGCCAGATCTATCAAACATAAACTATTATTTACTGGAATAATTTCTTATCTTAGCTAAATAAACATAATCGGCTCCGCAGGTTATATTTATTTAGCCTACGTAGCCGATCCGGATTTCTGTAACTGTAGCTCTAAACTGATAGTCTACGCTTAACGTAGGTATTCTTTATTCAAGCTCCCTTCTTGAAGCATAAGTAAAAATTAATAATTACACATTTATCTAACGTTTCTCACTAAAAAATTGGGCTGACCACAGGTTTTTTGAGAACGCTGTAGAAGTTCTGCACTACAAGCACCTGGTTTACCGTCTTTCGTGTAGCAAACGAAGATTTCTTGCAAAAATCTTCCTGAACCAGAGCATTGTGGTGCTATTCCATCAGTGGTAAATGTACTATTAGCACTCACAAATGTATTTTTTAGGTCTTTGATTGTGGTACGAAATGGTTTAGGAGGACGATTATAAGCTGTGGGAATAATAACAGAATCTTTTAAATGTTTAGATAACGCCAGATATTGTACAGGGCTGAGGCCAGAGCAAGTACCATGTTTTTCCCATTCATGATTGTAAAGCTTATCACTAGGGAATAAACCTGGGAACTGTTGCTTGATTTGTGAAGGTAATTTTTGAGTCGAACAATTAGCGGGATAACCCTTTTGGTGCTGCGGCCACAGTCCATGTAGTACAAAACCAAGTTTCTTACCTAGTTTGCATTGCTGTTGGTCACGGTCACCATTTTTAGCACAATAATCTGGTGACCACGATAACGCCAGGACATAAAAATCAAATTGACCGGGAGTAGCACGATTTTGAGCAATAACGGCATTAGGTATAGCAAAGCCAGTTATTGTTAGAGAAGATACTACTAATAATTTTTTGAGCGGCAGATTCAGCATCAATAGCCTCTGTGATGAAATTTACAAAATATACATTACTGTAGTTTAGTAATAAAGGATACTGGATTATGCCAATTCAAAATTCAAAATTAAGAAAGCCAGACTTCACAAGGGCTTCTGAGTTTGGAACCGTTGCTGAATTTGGGAAAATTGGTATAAGTCATTCTCCTCTGCTACCTATGTGTAGTGGTTTCAAGTCGAATAGTATAAATAAGTATCTCTGCTAACAGCGTTATTACCCAACCCAAAAGTTTTCTATTTATTATCCAAACGGGTAGCTTGCTCCAGTGCTGCTTTTTCTCGCGATCTGCGGGCATAAGGTTGTAGTTGGGTGCGATCGCAACCGGTGAGGATGCTCAAATTTTCTAAGCTAATGCCTCGCATTAACATTTCTACACGCCAAGTCTGTTGTGCTTGGGCGATCGCAGGCGGTTGTCCTTGTGGAGTTAGCATTCCCTCAGTCCATGTTTCCCAACGAATCTCAATTACTGGCTCGGAAATTGGTTCTCCTGCTGCATTGAGAAACATTGCTGGTTGAATATCTTTACGACTTTTCAACCATTTAATTAAGGGATTGCTAGTATATGAGCCATAGCGTTTGCCCAAAATCCATTGATTTACAGGCACTTGACGAACTAACCCTGGGGTTGTGATTTGCAGAAAGTACCCTTGAGCATCGTAAATTTGGTGCGATCGCTGCAAGCCAACTATCTCTGTAGCGGATAACCCAGCACCAAATAACACATATGCCAAGGCATAATCTTGTACTCCCAATTTCCTAGCTTGTTGCAGAATTTCGTGGACTAAACTAGCAGGTAAATCAACCACTTCTATAGCGATCGCGCTTCCTGGTAAATAATCTACTGCTGATTCCGCTGAAGGTGACATAGCACCGTGTAAAAATAACTCCACCAAATTCTCCAGAAAATCATCTCTATCTTCCCAAAGTTCGTGAAATTCACTAGTAAATTCGATAACGGCGTATCCCAAAAGCATCCCATTTAGCAAACTAGCTAATTTTTCCGCGGGTAGATAAGTATTTAAGCGCCCCTGCTGAATGACAGTGGCTAAATACTCCGCCACATAGCGGTTAGCCTCGGTTAAACCCCTTCCTAAGGCACGGCGATTTTCCGCTGGGTATTGGTCGGCTTCACCTACAACAGACCGCACAAACTCCGGCACTCGTTCTAATGCATGTAAAGTGTCACTTGCATAATCTTTCAGAGCTTGATAAACACTACTAGGAGGGCTTGCCCGGCGCACCAAAGACTCACCTAAATTCTTGAAAGCCGCAGATTCTTCTAACACAGCTAGTAAGAGTCCATGCTTATTGCCAAAATGCCGGAATAGTGTCACTTCGTTGACCTCTGCTGTTTCTGCAATTTGACGGGTGGTAGTGCCACTGACTCCCTGAGCTGTAAACAATTCAAGTGCTGCCTGAATCAGACGTTGCCGAGCTGAATGGGTTTGAGATGCCATAAAAACATAAATGCAAGTGGCACTTGCATATAAACTGCGAAGTTGTTAGCATAGCAAATGTAAGTGATACTTGCTTTACCTTACTGTAACGAACTTGTACAGAAGGGGGTAACTTCCTTGTAGGGTGTGAAGTGCAATAGCCTCAAACATCCCTAGCAAGAGTACGCCCGAAAAAAAGCAGATCGCTTCATTATTCATCAAATAAAAGTTTTTATGACTGCAAAATCTCTGACAATCGCCTCTGAGGAAAGAACTTCACTCCGCCTCAGTTGGACGAACGTGGTCTTTTTCGGCACATTTCATGCATTAGCTTTACTAGCGCCTTGGTTTTTTTCTTGGTCAGCATTAGGCTTGCTGGTGTTTCTCCATTGGTTGTTTGGAAGCATTGGTATTTGCTTGGGATATCACCGATTGCTGAGTCATCGGAGTTTCCAAGTACCCAAGTGGTTAGAATATACGATCGCCTTTATCGGAGCTCTTGCTCTTCAAGGAGGGCCAATTTTTTGGGTTGGCGGTCACCGCCAGCATCACGCCCACACTGAAGATGTCAATTTAGATCCCTACTCTGCGGAGCGAGGGTTTTGGTGGAGCCATATGTTATGGATTTTATACCCTCGTCCCGAATTCTTCGATACTGAAACCTATTATAAATATGCACCTGACCTAGCACGACAACCGTTCTATCGCTGGTTAGATCGGTACTTCGTACTGCTGCAAATACCTTTCGGCATATTTTTGTATCTCTTGGGTGGCTGGCCTTTCGTGATTTACGGTATTTTTGCCAGGTCAGTTTTGCTTTGGCACTCAACCTGGTTCGTGAACTCAGCAACACACAAGTGGGGCTATCGCTCCTTTGATGCTAATGACGGCTCTTGTAATCTTTGGTGGGTATCCATCGTCACCTATGGAGAGGGATGGCACAACAACCATCATACTTATCCCCATGTGGCTAAATCTGGATTTTCTTGGTGGGAGATTGATGTTACTTGGTGGAGTATCCAAGCCTTGAAGACATTGGGTTTAGCTAAAAAAGTAGTGATGCCTCCCTCTCAAAAGGCAAGTCAAGGATAAATTACTACTGAACTAGTATGCATCTACCATGCCCACAGCGCTATCCCCCGTGGGCTGAGTTATTTCAGTTCTACACCTTCATGTGCAAGCAACCAACGTTTTCGCTCTAAACCTCCTGCGTATCCTGTAAGTGCAGCATTCGCACCAACAACACGATGGCAGGGAAGCGCGATCGCTACTGGATTGAGTGAGTTTGCCATACCAACAGCGCGGTAAGCAGTAGACTTACCAATTCTTTTTGCTAACTCACCGTAAGAAATTACTGTTCCCCAAGCAATAGTTTGTAGTGCAAGCCATACTTGCTGTTGAAAGGCAGTACCTCCAGTACTGACAGGAATATTATTTAAGCTAGTGCGATCGCCCTGAAAATAAGCTTGAATCTTGCTACTAAAGCCCTGTGGGTTTTTCACATTCTGAAAATAGAAATTGCCATAACGTCTTTGAAGAAGCTTCGACATTCTTTGCTCGTAATCAGCAAAGTCTAAAGCGCAAAGCTTTTCCCCATCAGAGACAATCAAAATTGTCCCAACTTCTGAACTGATTTTGTCAAATAGCAATTTCACAGTATCGATGTAATTTCAAAAAGGTCAATTGCTTGTTTTATCGACTATTGCGGTAGCAATCACGCGATCAATTATGATTGATCTGCCGCGATCGCGAAAAAATATATTTGTGAAGTTATGTTGTGTTGAATGGAGGCTATAGCAGTGAACTCAGTCCGTATTGACGAACTTAGTAATGATGCCTGCTCTATATTGTATGACTCGGCATTGCTGAATGAAAGGATGAATTGATTTATATAGGTACAATTTGATACTTT
>NZ_JCACKA010000056.1:0-2455 GCF_059505145.1 Mojavia sp. | reverse complement strand
AGCTTTTGAGTTCTCCGAAATAGCTTTTGAGTTCTCCGAAATAGCTTTTGAGTTCGCCGAAATAGCTTTTGAGTTCTCCGAAGCAGCTTTTGAGTCAGCCGGAATAGCTTTTGTCACACCCTTGGAAAAAATCTACACCTGTCAGCCTTTAGGTTCCTCATAACCCCTTTATATATAGAAGCGCATTACTAAAATTCAAAAGGCTTACACCGATAGATATTATTCTCAGGAATGATGTAGGCTCAAGAACATTTCTGTAATCTAGAAATTAAATTAGATGTAATGCTCTAAAGTCAAAAAGATGGCTGGACGATCACAACAGAAAACATTGAGACGTCAAAACACTATCCTTGCTGCCAAACACTTCTTAGCAGAAATGCAAAACGATGCAACATCGGAGCAATTGGGGATGATTGCCAATAGTGTAGGTGAGATCGCACTCTTTTGGCATCTAATTGGAAATCCTGAAGAGATTTCCTTGCTGGAATTGCAAGCGTAGTGTTAAACGGCATTATACTTGACCGCTCGTAACAATAATTACACTTCATCTCTCTCCTGTGCGCCTATCTTTCGAGTAGCGTTTTTGACAGGAGACGCTTGCTCAATGCGAGGAACCCGCCTCCGGGTTCGCAGCTAGTTGGTACAACGCGCATAACCCTTTCGGTAGACGCTGATCATCCAATCGGGAGAAAATGAAATTTTGATCAGGAAACTGGAATTTCCCGATTGTAATTAGTTTATACAAACCAATGAGGCGGCTCAGTTGCTTGTTGAGACGTTGTTCAGACAAATGAAAAAAATTGCAATTTTATCTTTGTTAACTAGTTGTGTGTTATTTCAAGCTAGTCAAGCTACAGCGCTACCCAAAGTAGGCGAATTTGAATTGGAACAGATAAGTGGGCGTGGTTGCGGAATGACTTTATGGAAACCAAACAGCGCAAATAAAAATCGCTTTATCTTGTTCAACGGTCTGAACGATAACTCAATGGAGATGATGATCAACGGTAAAATTACCAAATTTAATCGTGTTAAAGCTAACGGAAAGGCTTTTTATGGTCAAAAAACGTTTCAGACCTTTCGTAGTCAAGATGGCAAAATCACTGTTGACGTTGCAGTAAAGCTTGGTGCTAAGGGAGAAATTGAAACTGTTGCTATTAAAGAAGGCACTGTTCATGTGAAACAGAATCAGCAAAAGGTGAAAATCCCTGTGGTTGGGGATGCAGGATGTTAGCAGAATAGTATAGTTAATAGAGAATTTTTATTGGGGCGATCGCACTTGCCAATTGGCTATTTTCTGACGGTACGCAAAAATAACAAGCGGATCTTAATTAGTCTAATATATCCCTTCGGGTAGTCTCATGAACTAATTATGCTTGTTACAGTAGTGGTCTAGTCAGTGAAAGCCTATCACTTCTAATTCTATTCTCTATGAGGTTTGACATTGAAATCTCAACTGGTAAATAATCGTATTGATTTGAAAGATATCAGCATTTTTTATAAGCAAAGTGGGCTGAATTCAAACTTAACAACTCCCATATTATTTTTACACGGTTGGGGAATTTCGACTGAACCTTATCAGGAAGTTTTGGAACTACTAGCACAGCAGCATTCCCTGCTTGCACCCGATTTGCCCAGTTTTGCTCGCTCGTCTTACCGTAAACTTATCCCAGAGTACGATATCTACGCTAAATTGCTGCTTTCGTTTCTAGAAGCCCTAGATATCAAACAAGTGCATTTAGTAGGGCACTCAATAGGCGGAGGAATTGCAATTACGTTATCTACCCTTGCTCCTGACAAAGTAAGAAGCATGGTTCTGGTAGATAGTACAGGAATTCCATCTCCATCTATTCCAGAGATGATACCTCGCCGGGCAATAGAAATGACAGCCCAAATCTCTATCCCGAAGCTGAAATTGCAACTAATTGATATTCCTCAAGTCTTCTCTCATAACCTGTTATTCAATACCGGAAATGTCATTCAAGCATTACTGCTGTCGTTATACAAAGATTTAAGACATCTATTGCCAAAAATCACAGTTCCTTGCTTATTACTGTGGTCAGAAAAAGACCTGACTACTCCATTAACGGCTGCTCAGGAAATGGTTGTACTGATTCCAAAGGCCAGATTAGTGACTGTAGAAGAAGGTTATCACGAATGGGGACTCTGGTATCCCGAAAAATTTACATCGCTCATGCTTGATTTTATTCATCAGGTTGAGTTGGAATGACATGGTTAATAATTATTTATGTCTATCTCTTGAGATATGCGATCGCTGGGTAATTTATATTAAATAAATAAAAGAATATAAAAAACGCCCCCACAAGGAGGGCGCTTTTTTTAACTTACAGAGATACGGTTTATTGTGTCTCTATTTAGAATTAGCCGTTGATAGCAGGAGCGCTGATTGCAACAGGAGCTTGCTCACCGCTAGCCAAATCTAGAGGGAAGTTGTGAG
>NZ_JCACKA010000055.1:0-2515 GCF_059505145.1 Mojavia sp. | reverse complement strand
ATAACTCGGCACGAGATTTGATAATATTTGCAATTTGATAAAACGCTGCTGCTGCGGTTGATAACTGTAATTCTGTTGGTAAATTTTCAAGCTCAGTATCCAAACATTCCCACACCACAGCTAGCGTTGATGTCGGTGGCGCTTCTGATATCTCATCAAGCACATCCCAAATCGTTAATTGCCGATATACAGCCATCTTTATGACTCCGGATGTAGCGGACAAGGACGCACTGGGCAATGGGTTGGACTCACCTCAAACATATCCTTATATTGGTATAACGAGATAGCATATTGTTTAGCAAATGCCTGCAATACCATGTCTGTATAGGCACGTATTTTGCCCGCCGTTAGCCCAAAACAGTGAATTGGTTGCAGGCGACAAATCGGTTTTTGTCCCAGCCACAGTTCTGCACCGAGTGCGTGTAATGGTTTATCTCCTGGTTCTTTGTATAAATACAGTACTGCAAAATACGTTGCTGGTGGTTCAACTGTAATCGCATCAATTTGTGCCGAATCATCTAGTGTGCGACGGCGGTAGAAGGAACGCCGATTATGACACACTTCGGGATTCCAACACCCGTCACCTTCGCTTCCATGCAACACCTTAGCTTTGGCGGTTGGCAGTTTGGAACATAACTGACATTTGGGATCTAACGGCTTTGGCATACTCTACTGGGCTTCTTCTTCGCCAATTGCACGGTAGTAAGCAGCGATCGCCGCTTCTTGCTCACTGCGGAGTGTATACCGCCGAAATGCCTTCTCGCTAGTATGTCCTGTCAGCTTGCGAGCATGAGTCGGGTCAACGCCGAGTAACAATAAATCAGTCGCATAAGTATGACGAAATTGATGGGGATGCAAATCTTCAATTTGAGCTAATTCCCCAATTTTCTCAATTGCAAAGTAAATGCCGTGGTAACTCAAGCGTTCACCTTTATATGAAGCATGGTGGGAAATCATCAACGGGGAGCCGCTGTTTAATTCTTCACCCCCACAAACGCGCGATCGCAAATAATCTGCCAAAACGTCCCGACTTTGTTGACGTAACGGTACTAAACGCGGTTGATCATTTTTGGTATCGCCTAAAAACAACAGCTTGCCATCAAATGCTCCGACATTTAAATTCACTACTTCTCCTGCCCTCAACCCGTGACTAAGAATGTGAACAAGTGCAGTATCGCGTTGTTTTGTTTCTCCTAGTAACTCCAAAGCCGACCAAACCTGTTCCATCTGTTCCGGGGTTAGGCTTTGTGCCGCTGGCAGAGGGATTTTTTCTAGCTTCACCCCTAGTGTGGGGTTAGTAGCCAGCAGTTCCGGGTAAGCCAGAGTAAACCATTTGAAGAAACTTTTGATTGCAGCAAGCCCTGCATTGATGCTGCTTTTTGATAAGGATTTCCCAGCATCTGTACGGCAGACTTCCATCAGATACTCTTTGTACTGCCCAAAATGACGCAGACGCAGTTCGTGATAATGCAATTGTGTCCATCCCAAAAAACGCTTGAGTTCGCGTTCGTATAACTTACGGCTGTTGGGCGCAAGGTTATTGCTGCGTAAAAATTCCAATACTTTCACCCACCGGATATCAGTTGGTGGTCTTGTACTAGCTTTGTGCTGTCTATCATGTCCGACAGGTAAACTTTCATCATTTAAGGGAATCAGCTTGATTTGAGGTAAGTTTTCTAATTCAGGACTATTCACTTGAGGATTGCGATCGCATCGCATGAATTTTGATAGTCCAGTTTACACCATCGTGGCTGAACACAAAATAATTTTCCCTTATCTTATCTACGACAAAAACTACGATATAAACTTACTTAGAAATAATATTCGTAATTTTGTATTATATTATACAATAGTTTCAGTATCTACTAGAAGCGATCGCAATCCTCCTTCGCTCAAAGCCAACGTCCGTCTACCAAGCACGAGCGCATGATGGCAGGCGAGGCGTGGAATCAATACTGTTCGGTTAACAAAGTTATCTGTTGAGGTGAGCTCTTTGAGCAGGGGGAGAGAAGAGCCTGATGAAGGTTAGTGGCAACGGACAAGGCAAAATACTAAGCCTTGTCGAAGCGGGTATAGTGATTAACTCCGTAATCTAGCACTTGGTTATATCTAGATGCTATCTAGGTAAATTAAACTCTTGCCCTCAAAGGTTATAGCTAATTTACCTAGATATCATCATGATGTAAAATTTCTGTATTATTTAGCCTACGTATGACAAGTACAACGCCTTTGTTCTTTGATAGCTCAAACAGCAGTTGCTCTATGAGATAACGCTAAAACTCAGTAGTCTATCGAGACTTTTAAAAAAAGGCATTTAATTATTTAAGTTTTGAGGAGTCAGTTTTTAGAGAAAAGGCATTTAATTATTTAAAAGCTTTCAAAGGACATAAGAGCAGCAAAAAGCGTAACTTCCATGATGTATAAGCTTTTTAGCCTCTTTCACCGCTTGACAGTAATTACCGGGACTTAAACAAAACAAAAAAGTAAAAAAGGCTATAATGCTTAAATAGCAAAG
>NZ_JCACKA010000054.1:0-2553 GCF_059505145.1 Mojavia sp. | reverse complement strand
GATATTTGGTATTAATTATTAGGGAGTTTAGCGGCTATTACTGACCTCTATAAGTCTAAGCTGCCGAGATTTATCAATCTAAATAATATTTTTATTCACCCAAAAAGGTAATCAATTATTCTATCTATTAGGATGACCTCTTACCAGCAGCAAACTGTTATTTCTTGAGTGACATTTTGCAGTGGTCGTCTACAAAATGTCACTTGTTAACCGACTTCAAGGTTCAAGCATCGGTAAGAAGTTCCTCCATCCGTCTCTTTTGGCAGCTTCAGTCGAATTGGTTGTTGCTGGTTTTGATTCGGCTTGAGGGACTAACGGCTGTTTACGGTCATACTTGAAATTTAGATCCAACGTCGTGATGTAATTCATGTGTGAACCCCAAACATCAGCCAATCTACTACCTAATTTATGAGTATCCAGCACTGTGGGAACTTTCACACCGCCATCCCAAATAATCGGTATTGCTTCTTCTTCAAAAAATTGGGTCAACTCAGAGCGTACAAATTCACCAGTTCCCCCACACAAGAGAACTTCATCAATCGATGCAATATTTCTAATCCACCGCACTAGCGCGCGGCAATACTCCCGACGCACAAGATTTAAGGACTGTTGAAATAAAGCCAAGTCTTTTTCGACATCAGCAGATTTAGTTTTGCGTGATAAAGAGCGCAGTGCCGAAAAGTTTTCTTTTGCTGCTTCAACCAAAGCGAGTGGCACACGTAAATCATCCTTCGATAAACCGGCCGCCGTGTGTTCTACAAATCTTTCTACCAACCAATTCATTCCCAAATCTGTGGATTCAGCTTTGACTGTGTTTCCGGCCTGAATGACCATAAAACTGGCATTGCGATAACCCAGCATGAGCATTCCAATAGTTTTGCGAGAGTAGGCTGCTCCTAAAGTGCGTCGGTGGGCAGCCAGAACACCCGAACCCTCTATAGAAACACAAAAATTGCGCTGTCTGAGTTTTAATTTCCCTGTGGGTGTGACAATTCCTCCTTTGAGGGCCGCCAACAACTGTTTCCCTAAAGCTGAACCATCTTTGTATTCACCAGTCGGCAGTAACAAATGTACAAAAACATCAGCTTCTTTTAACTCCAGATGTTGACAGGCTAACCATAGTAAGCCTGCCAGCTTCGGTAAGGCGTACTGATATTTTAAATCTCGAATTGCTGATGTACCTGCAAATATAGTTTTAGCCAAACTGCCCAAAACATAGTATTCGGAGCTTATACCTACCCATGCCGCATCACTATTTTTAGGGTCAATATCTAGCCCAACAGCAGATTCTTTTTCTACATCTGCAACTTCTGGACTCATAGTAATAACTCGCGGCACACCATCAGGATAGATTTGCACGATGAGCTTATTAAGACTTGCTCCCAAATCACAGGTGACAACCAGCTTAGTTAAATCAGACTTACCTTGATCAGTCATTTATTCAACCCCTCTAAGCGTATTATTCATTGCCACCATTTCCTCTGAGAGTTGAAAATCTCCACCCCAGTTCTCTTCATCACCCCAGTTATCTTCGTCATCTTCTTTATCTGGCTGTTGTAACTGTGGTTGAGGTAAGTTTTGCTCCAGAGGAGTAGACGCTTGTACTTGTGTGACTGGTGTTGCAGAAACGAAAGCACTGCCCAACTCGATTTTACAGTTGATAGAAATTGTGTTGGCTTGTGCTTGTAGGTTAGGGATAGCCCACGCAGCAGATGAATGTACATCTTCAATACTTTGCCCGTGCTTTTTCAAAGCTAAAGGCAACCAGTAAGCCCGTAACGCCAACAGGATGGCTTCAGTTGAACTCATACCTAAAGGGCCGGAATTAAGATAGTTGATCAACTTGCCATCAACAGAATCAAGTGACCGCTTGATTGAAATCCTTTCCATCTAAGTGTTTAAAAGGTAGTAATTTATTCAGCCTGGTACTAGGCATTTTTTGACGCTAAAAGTAATTAATTAGCGACTATTAGGCGGAAAAAAACGCCCAATACACCTATTATTAGCGTAAAAACCCGCAAAAATGGGGGCGAAAAAAGCGGATTATAGCCGCCAATAGCGTCCGTGGAGCTACTGAAAAAGGGGTTTTCGGGTAGGGTATTTTAAAGGTGTACTCACTTTACTTTCGCGCCCCTTCGGGGTGGCTTCGCCATCCTTCGCTTCGCTCAGGACGCAAAAGTAGTTCGCCCTGCCGGGAGCGTGAATGTTGCACTTGTGTTACTCAACTGGTGAAAAAAATTCATGCAGCTGCATGGGCTGTTATAAAACTACCCCCACCTGCCTAGCGGCTCCCGCCAAAAGCCAGTGATGAAAATAGCAATTCATCCCATCTGAGCGAACCACATCGGGTTTAAATGCTCTTGCCTGTGCTAAAAAGCCAATAACTATCTATACTGCTGTTAGCAAGACAGCAGGCAAGGCAAGCTGATGGCACTGCCACATATTTTCTCCGGCTCAGTATCAAATTCATTGTTTGGCCTTGAGTTGCTGAATCAGCTTACGCTCAGATAGGGTCAACAGATTCCACACAGCAGATTTAAACTCAGGAGTCCA
>NZ_JCACKA010000053.1:29979-140991 GCF_059505145.1 Mojavia sp. | reverse complement strand
TCCGTGCTTGGATGGCTCCTCAAGATCAACCCCACGAACAATTTGTATTCCCTGAAGAAGTGCTACCTCGTGGTAACGCTCTCTAAAGATAGATGGTGATTTAATCCTTTAACATCCATCATTCTCCACTTTTTAGTTATCCCCCGCCTGTGAGTGGGGGATTTTTTATTGTTTATTTAAAATTTTGCTAAATTTGATAAATCTATATGCTATATTCATAGAAGGTTAAAACCCAGAGTAAAAAACTCTGCCTTATTGAAACTAAGACCGCTTAGGCAACAAGGAGGTGATGCCCATGATTGAAAGTAGTAAAACCATGGGTCATCAGGTTGCAGTTAGCCGGCTGTGCGCCGGGGCTGTTCTCTAATAAAGTTAGCCTTAGTAACCTTGAGATACTAAGTTTAGCTCAAGTGGCTAGGCAAGCTCGGAGTTCCTTCCGGCAGTCTGGTTGCAACCTGAAGACCCGCTAGACCGCTCTGATTTAGATCAACCGATCCAAAATCAGAGCGGATAGTTTTTTGTAGGTGTGTAACTTCAGATGAGCATCAAGTCAAAGTTCTGAATAGACCTCAATCAGAAGCAAACAAAATAGATGTAGATTGCCCCAGTAAATGCAATAGGATTTTTGAATATGGCGCAGCTACTTACTGAGACAGAAATTAAAGAACGGGCAAGTTTTCTGTCAGGTTGGACAGTTGAAGGATCTAAATTACAGACTACCCGTACCTTTAAGGATTTTATTCAAGCAATTAAATTTGTAAATCAATTAGTGGAACCTGCTGAGTCGGCAGGACATCATCCAGACATAGAGATTTCTTATAACAAAGTTAGGATTAACTTAACAACACACGATGCTGGTGGTTTAACGCAGAAAGACTTTGATCTTGCAGAGGTAATTTCTCGAATAAACTAAGTGATTTCCCTTGGCAAGTAGCTTAGGGTCTAAAATGGCAAAAAATTATGTAAATGGGAAGTGTAGAATCCACTAAATCCTTCTTTTGTTTGGGTTATACAGACTATGTGTGTGACGGTTAATCAGGCGATCGCTTATATCTTGCCATCTGTCTCAAATGTTTTATAATGTTATGCTATGAAGGTGTGTTTTTGCATAAGTTAATTGCATCAATTTTTAACATCAAGTTAATCAGTTATTAGCTTTGCAAAAACTAAAATTGTATTAGTGGCAACTATGCCTCATCCAATCCCAACAAGATGTAGCATTTTTGAGAATTAGGTGCAACGAACACAATTATCTATACAAGGTGTGAGGAGAAAAAGTAAAAATGTCTAATATTTTGTGGAAATCCCTGGTAGTCAGTCCGGCAGTTTTAGGAGCGACACTGTTAGTTTCGGCAACAGCGATGGCGGCTCCAAATGTTACCGTTGAAGGATTGTCATCTGAACAACAAGCTACTGCTGAATTGGCTCCAAAGCCAGAATTATTGGCTCAAGCAAACCCCACAAGCAATGATGCCAAAGTTTTAGACCAAGTTAACCGCTACAGCAAAGAAGGTAATACTTCTCAAGCTCAAGTAACATCGGTTTCCCAATTTTCCGATGTACAACCCACCGACTGGGCCTTCCAAGCTTTGCAATCATTGGTTGAGCGCTATGGTTGTATTGCTGGTTATCCCAATGGCACTTATCGGGGTAACCGTGCTTTAACCCGTTATGAATTTGCTGCTGGTTTAAATGCCTGTTTGGATCGGGTTAACGAATTGATTGCCACAGCTACAGCTGATTTGGTGACCAAACAAGACTTGGCTACCTTACAGCGCTTGCAAGAAGAGTTTTCCGCAGAACTGGCTACTCTGCGCGGTCGCGTTGACTCCTTAGAAGCACGCACTGCGGAATTGGAAGCCAATCAGTTCTCTACTACCACCAAGCTTGTCGGTGAAGCTATTTTCGCAGTTAGCGACGCTTTTGGCGGTAATACAGGCGATGTTAACAACACCGTCTTCCAAAACAGAGTACGTTTAGGCTTGGAAAGCAGCTTCACTGGTAGAGACGTTTTAACTACCCGTCTGTCTGCTGGTAACGCAACAGCTTTCGATTTTAGAGACCAAAATAATCTGCCGGTCAGTACCGCAGAAGGTACACAAACCTATCAAGTCGGTAGCACGGGTAACAATTCTGTCAGAATTGACCGCTTGACTTATGAAGCTCCTATAGGCCCAGGTCAAGTTTACCTTGCAGCGAGTGGTGGACGTCATAGCCATTATGCTGCTGTCAACAACCCTTACTTCTTCGATAGAACTGACGGCGGTAATGGTGCTTTGACTACCTTCGCTTCTGAAAGTCCTATCTATCGGATTGGGGGTGGATCTGGTATAGCACTCAATATACCTTTTAGCAGCGGTGGCAGTATCTTCAAACCAAGTTCTATCACTCTAGGTTACTTGGCATCAGATGCGAATGCTCCTGGTATTGATACAGGTTTGTTTAACGGTAACTATGCTGCTCTAGGACAGTTAAACTTTGCTGTTGGCGATCGCTTGGCCTTAGCTGCAACCTACGTCCATGGTTATCACTCTCCAGGTAGTTCTTTATTTGATGCCGGTGCTGGTATCACGAACAATAATGGTCTACCTGCGGGTGGTGTAGTTGGTACTCGTCAAGCCAACTTTCTAGGAGACATTACCGGAAATGGTTACAATAGTAATTCCTACGGTATATCAGCGGCATTCAGACCCAGTAACAATTTGTCGATTAGTGGCTTCGTCACTTACCACGATCTCACAAGCCCTGGCGCTGCTAATGATTTTGAAGCATGGAGCTATGGTGCTGGTATAGCCTTACCTGACTTCGGTAAGAGAGGAAACGTATTAGGTATTTTCGGCGGCGCACAACCCTATGCGCTAGGACGTACAGTTCCAGGTGCTACTGGTGGTAATACGCCAATTCAGGTAGAAGGCTTTTACAAGTATCGCGTGTCTGATAATATCTCCGTTACTCCCGGTGTTATTTGGCTGAGATCTCCTGGTCAAAACGACGCTGACGAAAATGCATTTATCGGTACGCTCAGAACAACCTTTACCTTCTAGAAAGTTGTTTTAGCGTTGATAGTAGACCTAAAAATTTGAAAAATTTCGCCCCACTATCAGGTGGGGCTTTCTGTTTTTGGTAGCGGTAACAAACAAACCCCAGTGGAGAACCGGAGTATACTAGATAAAAGATGAAGGATATGGAAAAACTTGATCCTTCATCTTTTATCCTTCATTCTTGATTACTGTCCGTGGAAATATCGTGTAAATCTGAATACGGAATTCTTGCCTTATTAGAGATGGCAACTCATTATCAAAGCGGCGAACCGCAGCAAATTCGACAAATTGCAGCTCAACAAAATATACCTGATCGCTACCTGGAGCAGTTATTAGCAACTTTGAGGCGTGGGGGTATCATCAAGAGCCAACGCGGGGCTAAAGGTGGCTATCTATTGGCACGCGAACCTTGGAAAATCACACTCTACGAAATTGTGGAATGTTTGGAAGGGTTAGATGTACGAACCTGTCAAGAAGACATCAATCTCAGAACTGTAGATAGTTCTGTGATTGAAGAGATTTGGCAGGAAGCTTGTGCAGCGGCTAACTCAGTGTTAAAAAATTACACTTTGCGGGATCTTTGTGAAAAAAGAGATGCCCGACGACAGTTGGATATCATGTACTACATTTAGTAAGTTTTCGGTTTTTCAGTGTCCAATAACAAATAAATAATAGATAAGGATTAATTATGCGAATTGCTCGTAACATTACAGAACTTGTTGGTCATACACCTTTAGTACAACTGAACCGTATCCCTCAAGCAGAAGGTTGTGTTGCTCAGATTGTAGTCAAACTGGAAAGTATGAATCCATCCGCATCAGTTAAAGACCGGATAGGAGTTAGTATGATTAATGCCGCCGAGCAAGAGGGACTAATTACTCCTCAAAAGACTGTATTGGTGGAACCGACTTCTGGGAATACAGGAATTGCTCTAGCGATGGCCGCAGCAGCCAAGGGTTATCGGTTAATTTTGACAATGCCCGAAACGATGAGTGGCGAACGACGGGCAATGTTGCGGGCTTATGGAGCTGAACTGGAATTAACACCAGGAATTGAAGGCATGAGTGGGGCAATTCGACGGGCACAGGAGATAGTTAACAAAACACCATATGCCTATATGTTGCAACAGTTCCGCAATCCAGCGAATGCAAAAGTGCATCAGGAAACCACAGCTGAGGAAATCTGGGAAGATACTGATAGACAGGTAGATATGATTGTGGCAGGTGTCGGCACAGGTGGTACGATCACAGGTGTAGCAGAAGTAATCAAAGCACGCAAACCGAGCTTTCAGGCGATCGCGGTTGAACCAAGTAATAGCCCAGTTTTATCTGGGGGAAGACCAGGGGCACATAAAATTCAGGGAATTGGTGCTGGTTTTATTCCCCAAGTGCTGAAGCTAGAATTAATTGATGAAGTGATTACTGTCACAGATGAAGAAGCGATCGCCTATGGTCGGCGATTAGCAAGAGAAGAAGGGCTATTATCTGGCATTTCCAGTGGAGCAGCGTTATGTGCCGCAATTCGGGTTGCCCAACGTCCAGAAAACGAAGGGCGCTTAATTGTGATGATTCAGCCAAGTTTTGGAGAAAGATATTTAAGTACACCGTTGTTTCAAGACCTGGAGGACAGGGTAGTAGCTAGCATCAGCTAACTATAAATTTGGATTGATGGTCGATTCTAACCACTACGAAACTCTCAAAGTTAGTCCTAAAGCTAGCCAAGCGGAGATTAAGCAAGCCTATCGCCGCTTGGTGAAATTATTTCATCCTGATAGTCATCAGGAAACAGCAGATAAAGAGCAGATTATCCGTATCAATGCCGCTTATGAGGTCTTGGGCGATACTGCAACCCGTTTAAATTATGACCAACAACTACGGGATAACTCGCAAAAATTAAATAGCGATCGACAACAGCGTACAGCATCTGCTCAAAGGCGTTACCGAGCAACGCGGCAAACAGGAAAAGATGCGGATGAACAGGTTGAGGAATGGCTGCGCCTAGTTTATCAACCAGTTAATCGCCTGCTGAGTCGCATTCTCAATTCTTTAGAAGAGCAAATCGATGAACTAGCAGCAGATCCTTTTGATGACGAATTATTGGAAGAATTTCAAGAATATTTAGACACTTGTCGTAATGATCTTAAACAGGCACAAATTACCTTTCGTTCTCTGCCCAATCCACCTAGTTTAGCCAGAGCAGCAGCCCATCTCTACTACAGCCTTAATCAAGTAGGAGACGGACTGGAAGAATTGGCATATTTCCCCTTGAACTACGATGAGCATTATTTGCACACAGGTCAAGAACTATTCCGCATAGCTACGAGATTACATTGGGAAGCCCAAGCATCTGTTACATAGTCTAGAGTCAATGGACAGTAGTTAGTAGTCAATAATATAAAACAACTGACCACTGACCACTGACCAAGAAATTAGTTTATGCTGGAAACAGTGAAAGCTTAAGAAATTTTAAATTTTGCCCCCAGTGTACTCATGCAATGCATTGTTAATCGCCGCGCTCAATTTTCGGCAAGTCATCGCTATTGGTTGCCAGAATTGAGTGAAGCCGAGAACCTTCAGCAATTTGGTGCTTGCTCTAAATTTCCAGGACACGGGCATAACTATGTCTTATTTATTTCCCTGAGTGGGGAATTGGATGAATATGGCATGGTGCTGAACTTGTCTGACGTGAAACACGTAATCAAGCGGGAAGTTACCAGCCAACTCGACTTTTCTTATCTCAATGATGTGTGGGCAGAGTTTGTTGAAACTCTGCCCACTACTGAGAATATTGCACGGGTTATCTGGCAACGGCTAGCACCCCACTTGCCTCTAGTCCGCGTGCAGTTGTTTGAACATCCTGAACTTTGGGCAGATTATATGGGAAACGGAATGGAAGCCTACCTCACTATTAGCACTCACTTTAGCGCCGCCCATCGGCTGGCTCATCCCAACCTGAGTAATGAAGAGAACTCTGAAATTTACGGTAAGTGTGCCCGACCTCATGGACACGGACACAACTATCATCTAGAAGTAACCGTAAAAGGTGAAATTGACCAACGGACAGGCATGATTGTTGATTTAGGCGCTTTGAATCAAGTGATAGAAGATTGTGTGGTGGAACCATTCGATCACACCTTTTTAAACAAAGATATTCCTTACTTTGCCGAAGTTGTGCCTACTGCTGAGAATATCGCACTTTACATTAGTAATTTACTGCGATCGCCTATTCAGGAATTGGGCAGCAAACTTTATAAAGTTAAACTGATCGAAAGCCCGAATAACTCCTGTGAAATCTACTGCACTGAATCTGAATCAAATTCAGTCAATACCAGAGATAGTCAGCCAGTATTAGCAAGAGTTTAGACATCTATAACCGCAGATAGAAAACAAATCCTTGTTTAAATCTGCGGTTTCAATATTTAAAACATTGCCGAGCTAAATATCGCAAATAACGATAAATCAGCCACGCTACAATTGCAAAAATTAGATTTATTAGGAATCGACTCAGTATATACCACAAAGCATTAGGATAAAAAATTTGCGCCCAATTTAATAGGCTGACATTTCTGGCGAGGAGAAACAGCCCAAAAATTGCATTTCCACCCAGCATTAAAGCAAACAGCACTAAACCCCGTTGCCAATAACGATGCTTAGGGATATGACTCGAAATTAAAGTAATGGCGGGTTTGCCCTGCGTTCTTCGCAGTAATTGTTCCAGTCGCCAAAACATCCATAACAGCAACGGAAATAAACCATAGCTGAGGAAAGCTACGGGGAATGAATAACGCCACGCAATAGAAAGGACATTAACTAAGGCATGGCAGAAAACAGAATTTAGCCAAGCCCTAGTAACTAACTTCCTGTCTCGATGTAACCGAAGATTAGAGGCAATAGTTATTCCTAGTGCATAACCCCAAGGGGCAGAAAACATCGCATGGACTGGCGTACCGATGCTTCGCTCAAGAATAGATGCCGTGTTGTAGAAAAAATAAATCCAGTTTTCTTGGGCAGTGAATCCGAGGGCAACGGCTATGGTAAAAAGGAAAACAGTGCTAGAGCGTAATCGATACTTGCGTTTTAGATAGTAGGTTGGAGCAATTACCGCCACTAACTTGCAACCTTCTTCTATAGGCCCTACTTCTACAAGTTGCCGTAGGGCGCTACCAGGGAGCGATCGCCCCAATTGCTGCCAGTTTATAATCGATTTGGCTACAGTTTCAAAAGCTGTTTCCAGACTGAGAGCAACAAAACCAGATACCGCCCCAAGAATAAATAACAACAGCAAATGTAGCAGTGATGGCGGCGGAAAAATCCGGTAATAGTAGTAAAAAAGCAGCAGCAGCGGTGGTATAACTGCCCACAACAGCACAGAGAACTCAGCCACCCACCTGAGCAATCACAGTACGGTGACGGGGACTATTAGCTGTAATTGTGGGAGATTGGAAACCTGCTTCTACTAAGGCTTGTTCAATATCCAAGGTGAAGTACTCATCTAAATACGGTTCAGTGCTTTTGAGCAACGTCAAAACATAAGGCGGCATTTTCTCAAAAGCTTCTGATTTAGGATTCATATCCATAATCCCTAAGTGTCCACCTGGACGCAGCAAACGCCGCGCCTCCGCAAAAATTTGCCGGGTTGCCGACTGGGGCAATTCGTGGCACACCAAGAAAAGCGAGACAAAATCAAAGGAGGCATTTGGTAACCCAGTAGTTTCAGCTGGGGCATGAACCCAATTGATTTGTGCTTGACGTTGCCTAGAACGATATTCGGCAACAGCTAAGAAGTAGGGAGATAAGTCTAACCCTGTGATTTTGGCTTGGGGATAAACAGCTTGCAAGGCAAAGGTACTCATACCCACACTGCATCCCAAGTCTAGGATGTCTTGCGGCTCGTTGGAAATTTGGTTTTTGAGAATCTCATGGTAACTTTGACGCAGTTTGAAATCGCCTTGCGCCTCAGCACCCTGCCAAATTTTAGCGTGGACAGCATAAGCAGCAGGCTCCACTTCAAAAGCCGCTTGCCAGCTTAGGTTTCCAGTTTCGTAAGCGTGAAATGAGGTGAGGTAGTAATCTGGGTACGAAAGCTGAGGATTTTCTACTTGGGCTAAGTCCATTGCCCAATCACGTGCCTGTAATTTTTGTACTTCTTTCGTCCAAGACACGCCCATTTTTTCAGCGCGTTTAATCATCATTTGTCTAGCTTGATGCTTGGCTAAGTTGGCTAAAGGCTTGATTGCCAATACGCCATTTACAAAGCGGGAAGCTAAACCAGGAGCAGTGTTTACAGCAGCAGTCATAGATTAATTTGCGTTCAACGGTCTTTTTTACTTATGACATATTTGCTGGAGGTCGGTCTAGAAGGAGATACCATTGTATAAGTGCATTCTGCCACTATTCAATTAAAAACATTATTTGTATAACGCAGAGGCGCAAAGGCGCAGAGAGTAAGAGTTTAAGAGATGAAAGTTTAACACCGAATTTTAAATTGTATCTGGATCTATATTTAATTCTCGTAGTTTAGTCGCTAATTTCTCTGCTGTTTCTTCTGGGGTTGGTACTACCTTTCCGGCTGTTGTAAAAAATCGTAAGAGTTCCTGATGAATTCCTAAATATAAACCAAGCTGCTGACTCCATAGATGTCCTTGAGTATTTGGTTCTAGTGGTTGGTACTGACCATCAACTAAGTGAAATCCTGCAAATTCTAGTGTGTAGGGGTCAAACCAAAAATAATCAGGGGTGCGAAAGGTATCTTGATAAATCTTTTTCTTTAAATCTTTGTCTATATTCGCTGTTGATTCCGAAAGAATTTCGAGAATTAAGTTAGGATATTTGCCCTCTTCTTCCCACACTACCCAACTTTTGCGGGTTTTGCATTCGGTGTCTAGCACAACAAAAAAATCAGGCCCCCGGAAGCTTTCTGTTTTGAGTTTGTTCAGGCTGTAATAAATAGTAAGATTGCCAGCAGCGTAGAAATCAGTTCTGTCTCGCCATAACCATTCCAGGCATTTGAAAAGCAAAATTATTTGCCGTAGATGCAGTTCAGTTTCCAAGGGAGGCTCATCGCTGTACAAGCCACCTGGAGGAAGAATAACATTTTCTTGGGTGTCTTGGTCAGTGTCTAATTCTTTAGCGAGGGACATGGCTATGACATTGCGATTTATGGGTTTATTTTAGCGCTGTCATAGTGGAGCGATTGCGCGGAGCGCAGCGCCTAAGGCGATCGCTTAATGCCAGCCGATGTATTAATGGGGAATGGACTATCAGTTACATTCCCCAATTTTCCTACTTTGTTTTCGGTTTAAGAGCTAACAACATTTCTACTTGACTGATGGATTTATCAGGACTAGTCGCAGTAATACCTAAACCCCGAATAGATCCCAGAATAGCGCTGGCTTCAGGCGGTAGCGGTTGAGAAGCTGCTGCAAAACGATTCACCAGGGACATTGTTCTGTCCATATCTAAATATAAGTAGCCGCCATTAGGCTTTTGCAAAGAAGCAGTAACGGCTTTAAAGCTATCGCTATTATCAAGAGATTGAGCTTTAGAAGCGGCGATCGCCTCACCAACGGGGCCACCAAGAGCTACAAATAAAGTGTCTTGATCTAGCCAACCATGAGCTAATAAAGCTCCTTGTTGGGGAATTTGCCATTCAGTGACATTTTTACCACCAATATTTCTTTGGGCGACGCTGATTGATTGGGTTTTGACGAGGTTATCTAGTTTGCTCAGAGTGCCTTCTGCTGTTTTGCGATCGCTGGTATCAAATAATAAAGCTCCGCCAAAACCAACACTGGCTAAAACGCCTTGATTAGATGGAATAGCACCAAAGCCAAATTCTCCATCCATCCAGCCTATAACCTCTTTATCTAGATCCAGGTTGACTAATTTAAGTTGCTGGCGAACCTGTCCAACTGCTTGCTTAAATTCTGGATAATCTTTTGACTGTTCTATTAACGCTGACCAACTGCGGCTAATACCCTGTCCGCTAACTAAAGCAAAGGTATCAGCGGGAAATTGCCCTACGATTTTAGCGGGTGTTGTTTGGTACTGAAATTTATTCAATTGCGGATCTATGTTGGCGATCGCTTTTACTCGCACTCCTGCATCATCCACACCAACACCCGCCACCATAGATTTCACCTGCTTCAACTGATTCAGGGTTTGTGGTGGTAACTGGGTTCCTTGGGGATTGGCGGCTGCTAACTGCTGTACCATACCTGCATAATCAGGCACATAAACTTGGGCAAGGGTGTTTTTTACATCTACACCTCTAGCAAGAATGCTACTAGCACCTTCTTTATTGGCAAAGGAAGACTGCCCTTTAAAGGTGTCAATAGCCTGTTCTACAGCTTGTTTTTCTGGAGCCAATACTAATTGACTATTATTTAACACTACGCTGTAGGTTGCTTTACCTTTATCTATGGTTTCTGTAATCTTTTCGCCTTTGTAATCAGATTCTTGGAATTTGATACCTTTTTGTGCCTTCAATTTGTTACCAAAATTTAAGGCGCTGATTTTGTCTTTGATTCCTACAACCAAGAGTACATTAGGTTCCGACTGCGACTTTGCGGGTTGTGTTTTTAATTGTGCAGGTTTAACTGGATTTGGTGGCAGTAAAGCAACCATAACACCACCCACCCAAGGCTTTAAGTCTTGTTCGTAAGAAATATTACTTTCTTTAAAAATATTTTGATTGAAGGTAGCCAGACTTTTTGCTACTAAATTTTGGGCTTCCGGTGTACCAAATTGCTGCAACTTCGTCCAAGCTTGGGGGTCAGTAGTAATATATGTAGCCATTAATGCTGTAGAAGGCACTACTTTAGCGCTGCCTATAGCACCTGAGCTATCTCCAGAAGGGCCGCCTTTAAAATACATATAGGCAGCTAAACTTCCTGTCAGAACTACAGCAGCACCAATAGTAGGAATTAAAAACTTTGATTTACTTTCGGGCATTGTTATGATCCTCTCTTCCTGCAATTGTCACCCAGGGTAGTAAAAACGTCATTGTAGGTTTTCAAAAATATTAATAAGTTTTACTAATTTATCGGTAGCTGATAAAATTAGTATTTCTACACACGAAGACATTGAAATTACTCCTAGATATACTTCAACAGGGTAAGAGACAAATCCGTAAATGGTGTGTTGTTTGTTTCAAAAAAATAGCCTGCTAGACAGTGGCAAGCTATCCTAAAGCTATAGGCATACTTAGGGGTACTTCCAAAAGGCATCTATATCAGGCGCAAGGAACTCTTGTCCTGATGCCATAAGTGCAAGATATAAGCTTACGTTAGGGTAAGTATATGCGGGAGAGAGGGGGAAGATTGATTCCAACCCCAAACCCCAGAGGGGAATTCTTCCAGACGGTGATTTGATTGGGCAAGTCACCCAATCTCATTGTTTGTCTTCACTACATCCAGCCAGACTTATCAGGATTATAAGGTCAGTAAGCATCAATGTCCCATTTTTATTTTGATACAGAGAACAACGGGCACAAATCTTTTGAGTTACCAGGGGCAAAACCACATTACAACCCCGATCGCCCCGGACAGGTAGAGCATATTTTTTTAGACCTCAGCCTCGATATTCCCAACCAAAGTTACACCGGCAATTGTAGTATTCGCCTATTGCCAATCCGCACTGGCATTGACAGTTTGACTTTGGATGCCGTTAACCTGAATATTCAATCTGTGCAGGTGGATGAGGTGGGGCAAAAGTTTGACTATGACGGTGAAAAGCTGACAATCAGACTTTCTAGTCCGACTCAAGTTGGTAAGCGGTTATTGATTGCGATCGCCTACTCAGCAGAAAAACCCCAACGCGGTATTTATTTTATTCAACCAGACAAACACTACCCCAACAAACCCACCCAAGTCTGGACTCAAGGTGAAGATGAAGACTCCCGCTTCTGGTTTCCTTGTTTTGACTATCCCGGACAATTATCTACTTCCGAAATTCGTGTCCGTGTCCCCAAACCTCTAATTGCCATTTCTAATGGCGAACTGATTCATACTGAGGAAGATGGGAAAGACAAAATTTACCATTGGTCACAGCAGCAAATTCATCCTACCTACTTGATGACTCTGGCAGTAGGCGACTTTGCTGAAATTAAAGATGAATGGAACGGTAAACCCGTTACCTACTACGTGGAAAAGGGAAGAGAAGCAGATGCTAAACGTAGCATGGGCAAAACTCCCCGCATGATTGAATTTTTGAGCGAAAAGTATGGTTATTCCTATGCTTTTCCCAAATACGCCCAAGTTTGTGTTGATGATTTCATCTTCGGCGGGATGGAAAACACTTCCACAACATTGTTAACTGATAGATGTTTACTTGATGAACGCGCCGCTTTAGATAACCGCAATACAGAAAGTTTAGTTGTCCACGAACTAGCACACCAATGGTTCGGCGACTTGCTGGTAATTAAACATTGGTCTCATGCTTGGATTAAGGAAGGAATGGCTTCCTATTCAGAAGTAATGTGGTCAGAACATGAATATGGTTTACAAGAGGCGGCATACTATCGGTTATTAGAAGCGCGGAGTTATTTTACCGAAGATAGTGGTCGCTACCGCCGACCGATGGTAACTCATGTTTACCGAGAAGCAATTGAACTTTACGATCGCCACATTTACGAAAAAGGATCTTGTGTTTATCACATGATTCGGGCGGATTTGGGAGAAGAATTGTTTTGGCAAGCAATTCAAACATTTGTCCAAGATAATGCCCACAAAACTGTAGAGACAGTAGACTTGCTAAGGGCGATTGAAAAAGCGACTGGACGTAATCTTACATTCCTATTTGACCAATACGTTTATCGTGGTGGTCATCCTGATTTTAAAGTCGCTTACTCTTGGGATGGCGATGCTAATTTAGCGAAAGTTACAGTAACTCAAACCCAAGCAACCACAGATAAAGATTTATTTGATTTGAGAATACCCATCGGTTTTGGTTATCCTCAACAAGATTCAAATTCTCAACTCAATACTCCCAACTCAGCACTCAAGACTTTTACTGTGCGGGTAAATGAAAAGGAACAAAGTTTCTACTTCCCACTAGCAGAAAAACCTCTGTTTATCAGCTTCGATCTAGGGAATCATTACCTCAAAACTGTGACTTTGGAATATCCAATACCAGAATTAAAAGCACAGTTAGAATTTGATCCCGATCCTCTTTCTCGGATCTATGCAGCTGAAGCCTTAGCAAAAAAGGGTGGGCTGGAAGTAACTAAAGCGCTTTCTGCGGCACTTGTAAATGAGCAATTTTGGGGTGTGCGTGTCGAAGTAGCTAAACAACTAGCAGAAGTCAAATTAGATCAAGCCTTTGATGGGTTAGTCGTTGGTTTGAAAGATAAAAGTGCTTATGTGCGACGCGCTGTAATAGATGCACTTGCTAACATAAAGACTTCCCAAAGCTATAAAGCTGTGAAAGAATTAGTGCAAGATGGCGACCCCAGCTACTATGTAGAATCAGCCGCTTGTCGTGCAATTGGGGCGATCGCCTCGGCTAACTTGGACGAAAAACCCAGGGAAGAAAAGGTACTCAAACTGCTGAAATCTGTCTTAGAAGAAAGGGCTGGTTGGAATGAAGTCCTCCGTAGTGGTGCGATCGCCGGGTTAGCTGAACTCAAAACCTCAGAAGCAGCTTTAAACTTGTTGCTGGAATACACCAAACCCGGTGTACCCCAAGCCTTACGTTTAGCGGCGATCCGCGCTTTAGGCAAAATTTCTGTTGGTCAAAGTCCAGTCAATTTAGAAAGGATTTTGGAAAGATTAGCAGAACTAGCGAAAGAAACCTTCTTCTTCACCCGAATATCAGTAGTGACCGCATTAGGACAAATGGAGACACCAAAAGCCATTGGAATTTTGCGATCGCTAGCCGATCAAACTCCAGATGGGCGTGTACGTCGCTATGCTGATGAAGAAATTACGCGTGTACAAAGTCATATTGGCCCAGAAACTGCGCTGCGGAATTTGCGTGAGGAACTCGACCAACTCAAACAACAAAATCAGGAATTGAGAAGTCGCTTAGAGAATTTAGAGGCTAAATCAAAGAGTACTGCATCATAAGTAAGCAGCGATAATTCTACATTAAACAGGTAGGGGCACAACATTGTTGTGCCCTTATAATTATTTATACCTCACTACATGTTTAAATACGACATAGCGGTATTGATTTCCGTGAAGATTTTGTGTCATTCATTTAAAAATATCATCAATTCCTTTATTTACCTGTGGAATGTAGGATAAAAACAAATTACCTATCTTAAAAATAGCGGTTTTTTATACATAGTAATTATCAATGCCAAGCTTTGCAAAGTTCAATCACAGTCTATTTCTCGGCATAATTTTATTGTCGGATGTAGCTGCTATTACCCCACTATCACTGGCAACAACTCCAGAAAATATAGGTGTAAAAATTGCCCAAAATATAGATAGCACACCAGCAAAAAAAGTTTTTGAACAAGCAGATAAACTGCGCGAACAAGGAACGGCAGAATCTTTGAAGCAAGCAATTGAGAAATACCAAGAGGCATTACAACTTTATCGGGCGGTGGGCGATAAGGTAGGTGAAGCTACTACCTTAAAAGATATGGGTAGTGCTTACAGAAGCTTGGGGGAATACCAAAAAGCGCTAGATTTATTTAACCAATCCTTGGTACTGTTTCGGTCTGTAGGAGATCGCTCAGGTGAAGCCAAAAATCTCAACAACATTGGCTTAGCTTACTCATATCTAGGAGAAAAACAAAAAGCTTTAGATTTCTACAACCAAGCTTTATCTCTGAGACGCGCAGTAGGCGATAAGAAAGGTGAAGCATCTACCCTCAACAACATGGGCAATGTCTACTCAGATTGGGGAGAAAAACAAAAAGCTTTAGATTTCTACAACCAAGCCTTACCCCTGAGACAGGCAGTAGGCGATAAGAAAGGTGAAGCCGATACTCTCTATGAGATTGGCAATGTCTACTCAGATCTGGGAGAAGAGCAAAAAGCTTTAGATTTCTACAACCAAGCCTTACCCCTGAGACGCGCTGTAGGCGATAAGAAAGGTGAAGCTGGTACTCTAAATGGCATTGGCAATGCTTACTCAAGTTTAGGCGAAAAGCAAAAAGCACTAGCTTTATATAAGCAAGCAGTCCTCTTATTTCAAGCATTAGGCGATCGCCGTGGTGCATCCATCCCTCTTGTCAACATTGTGGGTATCTACTCAAGATTAGGAGAAAAGCAAAAGATGCTAGAGTTCTACAAGCAATACAGAGCTTTCTTCCCTGATCGGGCTGAGGAATATAAATTAGAACATCCTGAATATTACAACAATATTGGTGTAATATATGACAGATTGGGAGAAAGAAAAAAGGCAATAGAATTTTTTAACCAAGCACTTTCTCGTAACCGTGCAGATGGTAATCTTCTTGGGGTAGGTCGGAACCTTTCTAATATAGGATGGTCGTACTCAAGATTAGGAGAAAAGCAAAAAGCCTTAGATTTCTTCAACCAATCCCTACCCCTATGGCGTGCAGGGGGCAATCGCCAAGAGGAAGCTTATACTCTGTACGACATGGCGAAGATAGAACGTGATAGAGGCAATCTTGAGCAAGCGTTGACTCAAATCGAAGCATCAGTGCAAATTATTGAGTTTTTGAGAACTAAAGTTGCTAGTCCCGAACTTTGCGCCGCTTACTTTGCTCAAGCACAAAAGCGTTACCAGTTCTACATTGACTTGCTAATGCAGTTGCACAAAATTAACCCCACACAAGGTTATGACAGCAAAGCTTTAGCCGTTAGCGAACGCGCCAGAGCAAGAACACTTCTAGAGCTACTGAGCGAAGCGAATGCAGATATTCGCACTGGTGTAGATGCTACATTATTAGCGCAAGAGCGCAATTTGCAACAGCAACTCAGCGCCAAAGAACAACAGCGAGTTCAAATCCTCGGTGGCAAATATACTCAAGCTCAAAAAACAGCGATAGAAACAGAAATAGCTAACTTACTAACTGAATATCAAAATATTCAAGACCAAATTCGCGCCACCAGCCCCCGCTATGCGGCTTTAACCCAACCTCAACCCCTTACCCTGCCAGAAATTCAACAACAAGTATTAGATGACAATACATTACTATTGCAATACTCATTGGGTGAAGAACGCAGCTATTTGTGGGCAGTTACAAAAACAGGAATTACTAGCTACGAATTACCCAAACGTGCTGATATTGAAGCACTAACAAAGCGTTTCCAGCAAGAAGAATTAGTTCCCGCACACCAAAGAATTAGAAAACCTCAAGATGCTAAAGCATCAACAGTCTTAAGTAAAATATTGCTACAACCAGTAGCTAAATTGTTAGGCAATCAGCGATTAGTCATTGTGGCTGATGGAGCATTACAATATATTCCATTTGCTGCTTTACCTTCTCCCGCCTCCACTAACGCACAGGATGCAAAGGAATATTTAATATTTAATCATGAAATTGTTAGTTTGCCTTCAGCTTCTACATTAGCGGTATTAAGAAAGGAGACTGCAAACAGAAAAGCCCCTCGTAAAACCGTGGCTTTAATTGCTGATCCCGTTTTTTCTCTTGATGATGAGCGATTGCAAACTACTGTCAAATCTGCTCAAAATCAAAATTCAGATATCCAAGCACTAGCTTTATCCAGAGCATCTGCTGAATCAGATGTTAATCTCAGCAGATTAAATTTTACCCGCACTGAAGCCGAAGCAATTACCGCTTTGTTGCCTCCAAATCAAACCAAAAAAGTCTTAGATTTTGCTGCTTCTCGCAATGCGGCTACCAGTTCAGAATTAGCACAATATCAAATTGTGCATTTTGCCACTCATGGCATTCTTAACAGCAAAAACCCAGAACTATCAGGAATTGTGTTGTCACTATTCGATCAAAATGGCAATCCGCAAAACGGTTTCTTGCGATTGCACGATATTTATAACTTAAATCTGCCAGTAGAATTAGTTGTGCTAAGTGCTTGTCAAACTGGACTAGGTAAGGAAATTAAAGGTGAAGGATTAGTCGGCATGACCAGAGGTTTTATGTATGCTGGTGCGCCCAGAGTCGTTGTGAGTCTATGGGATGTACAAGATCAGGCGACATCTGAGTTAATGAAGAGATTTTATCAAAAAATGTTATCAGAAAAGCTTAAACCAGCCGCAGCATTGAGAGCTGCACAGATAGAAATGTTGAAAGAAAAGCAGTGGAAATTGCCTTATTATTGGGCAGCGTTTTTGTTACAGGGTGAGTGGAATTAAACTCGTATTTTCTATGCGTTGCATTGGTTGTCAGTCAATCGTGTAATTAGTCTTTGATTCACCAACTCAGCCGCTAACCCAATCGCCGCTTTCACACTCGTAGCATCAGCAATACCCTTACCTGCAATATCAAAGGCTGTTCCATGATCTGGTGAAGTTCTCACAAACGGAAGACCTATCGTAGTATTAACTGCACGATCAAACGCCATCAATTTCACAGGAATTAAGCCTTGGTCATGGTAAAGTGCCAAGTAAGCATCAGCAGGATTTTGGCTGTGAGAATTTCCATACCAAGCTTGACCAGGTTTAACCCACATCGTATCTGGTGGTATTGGCCCTTCTAGCTGTAAATTTGGTCGCTTTTGCCGTTCTTGTTCTAACCAGGGAATCAACCAATCTATTTCTTCATTTCCCAATTGTCCCTGTTCGCCACTATGGGGATTTAAACCCGCGATCGCAATTCTCGCTTCCTTGATGCCAAAATCTTTTTCTAAACACTCCACCAGCAAATCCAGTTTCTTGGTTAATAACTGCGGTGTTAGAGTATCAGCTACTTGACGTAGGGGAATATGTGTGGTTGCAAGTAAAGCGCGGAGTGTCCAGTCAGTATGAGGCGATCGCGCTACAAATAACATTCCAAAGCGGTCAACACTAGATTTTTCTGCTAACAGTTCTGTTTGCCCTGGATAATTGTAACCCGCAGCTTTCCAAGCAGATTTAGCTATTGACCCTGTGACAATTGCATCAAATTTACCAGCAAGTGTTTGGGCGATCGCATATTCCATATAGGCAAAACTAGCTGCACCACTCGCTTGATTACCAGTGCCTATAATAACTTGCTCTTTAATTTCTGCCTTTAATGGCACATCGATAACTGACAAAATATCTGGATTTGCCAAAGCTGCTAAATTACCAGTTAAATTTAGTTGGTTATAAGCCTCTAGGAGCAAGTCCACATTACCTATTACTGTCACGTCACAGTTTTTACTAACCGTTGGATCTGCCAAAGCTTTTAAAATCACTTCTGGCCCAATCCCCGCCGGATCTCCTAGCGTCAGTGCCAAACGTGGGCGATGTTCTTGATATGGAGTTACTATTTGATTTTGATTTTGATTAAGTTGAGACATATTGCCGTTCCTCTAACCCTCTCCCCATCTACAGATAATAGGGCTTGACCACCAAACTGGTTTAGAATTATTTACACTGGTCTAATTCAACAGTGGCTGTTATAAAGCTTCTGATAGACCTAGTTTATCTGAGTTGCTTAAGGCGCTTGGTGAACGCAAAACTAAAATACCTGTTTTTTGGACTGGCCAACATGAGATTAGAGCAATTCAGTCTAGTCTACTTAAGCAGACCGAAAAGCAGGAAATCTAAAGATCATCCTTTAGAATCCGCCGCCGTTATCAACCGAATGCAAGCAGGTTTTAACGGCGAAAAATGTTAAACATATCATTCGCTAAGGAGAATCACACCTATGGGCGGCGAAATTTTAAATGCAGCTCTGTTGTCCTTCGGTTTAATCTTCGTAGGTTGGGCCTTGGGTGTTTTATTGCTAAAAATTCAGGGTGCAGAAGAATAATCCTTTTGTATCAATAGTCCTGAAACCTGAGTATAAGTAGTATCCCACGACTAAAGTCGCTTCCTTGAGACTAAATTGCTGTTCAAAAAGTACTAATGTGCTTCATTTTGTTCAGCACTTTTTCGGTAAATAGCTTGTCCGGTTTCCGGACAATGCTGTTTTTGCTAGCTTGCCTGTGGCAATTGAGTTTCTAAAAAAAAAATGTAAACTTTTGTTTACTTGGCGATTCTGATAAGATTCTTTATCATATAACTTAAAAAATTGTTACAACCCTCATGACATTATTAATCGTCGGTGCCACTGGCACCTTGGGAAGACAAGTGGCTCGTCGTGCTATCGATGAGGGGTATAAGGTACGCTGTCTTGTCCGGAGTACCAAAAGAGCTGCTTTTCTTAAAGAGTGGGGTGCAGAACTTGTATCGGGAGATTTATGTTATCCCCAAACCCTTACAGGAGCGCTAGAAGGTATAACCGCAATCATTGATGCAGCAACCTCTCGTCCTACAGATTCACTAAGCATTAAACAGGTGGACTGGGACGGCAAGGTAGCATTGATTCAAGCAGCAAAGGCTGCGGGTGTAGAGCGTTTTATTTTCTTCTCGATTCTGGATGCTGAGAAGTACCCAGAAGTACCGCTGATGGAAATTAAGCGATGTACAGAACTTTTCTTAGCTGAGTCTGGCTTAAATTACACCATCTTACGCCTAGCTGGTTTTATGCAAGGCTTAATTGGTCAATACGGAATTCCCATTTTAGAAAACCAGCCTGTTTGGGTAACTGGTAATTCTTCTCCTGTTGCCTATATGGATACTCAAGACATTGCTAAATTTGCTATTCGTGCTTTAAATGTCCCAGAAACAGAAAGACAAGCTTTCCCAGTAGTGGGTACTCGTGCTTGGAGTGCAGAAGAAATTATTAGTTTATGCGAGCGCTTGTCTGGAAAAGAAGCCAGGGTAACAAGAATGCCGATAAACTTGCTGCGTACTGTGCGGCACGTCATGCGGTTCTTTCAGTGGGGATGGAACGTAGCAGATAGACTGGCATTTACAGAAGTTTTGGCAAGCGGGAAACCGTTAAATGCCTCAATGGAGCAGGTGTACCAAGTCTTTGGGTTAGACCAACAACAAACCACAACCCTAGAAAGCTATCTGCAAGAGTATTTCAGCAGAATTATGAAAAAACTTAAAGAGCTAGACTACGAGAAAAATAAAACTAAAAAGCAGAAATCTAAAAAGACTCCGTTTAAACAATCTTCAAAAGTCAATAGTCAATAGATTCGAGACTAATGACTACATTGTCCAAAATGTGTCACGATTAACATAATACAGAGCATCGCCTAAACTTGGATATTTGAATGTGCCGAAAGCAGGCATTATCTACAATGACCTCAAACCGATAGCGGGTCGCATCGCTATCGAACTGAAAGACAAACTAACCGCTGCCGGTTGGAATGTATGCATCACAACAAGTATCGGTGGCATACTGGGCTACTCTAACCCCGATAGTCCTGTATGCCATACCCCACTTGATGGTCTGACGCCACCTGGGTTTGACTCAGACATGGAATTTGCTGTGGTATTAGGGGGAGACGGCACTGTTTTGGCAGCGTCTCGTCAAGTAGCCCCCTGTGGTATTCCACTGCTAACGGTGAATACCGGTCACATGGGGTTTTTGACAGAAGCTTACCTCAATCAACTGCCCCAAGCAATGGAGCAGGTGATGTCGGGTAAGTATGAAATTGAAGAGCGAGCAATGCTCACCGTCAAAGTGCTGCGGGGAGAATCAGTGCTTTGGGAAGCACTCTGCTTGAATGAAATGGTACTGCATCGGGAACCATTGACCTCTATGTGCCATTTTGAAATTGCCGTAGGGCGTCATGCGCCAGTTGATATAGCAGCAGATGGTGTAATTATCTCCACACCAACTGGTTCTACAGCTTATTCTTTGAGTGCTGGTGGCCCGGTAGTCACCCCTGGCGTACCCGTGCTGCAACTAGTACCAATTTGTCCCCATTCTCTAGCATCTAGGGCATTAGTGTTTCCAGATACGGAACCAGTAAACATCTACCCAGTCAATATTCCACGGTTGGTGATGGTAGTGGATGGGAATGGAGGATGCTATGTGCTACCAGAGGATCGGGTACATATAGAGCGATCGCACTACAGCGTTCGATTTATTCGCCTGCAACCGCCAGAATTTTTTAGAATTTTACGAGAAAAATTAGGCTGGGGTCTACCGCATATTGCTAAACCTACTTCTGTAGAATTACCTTAAATGAAGTTAAGAGTACTGAGTGCTGAGTAATGAAGAAAGTATGAAAAATTAAAAAAGAGCAGTGAAGAAATGGTTTGATTTTTTCTTTTTTACTGTCCACACCCAGCACTCACAACTCATAACTTACAACTCAGTACTCAGCACTGATCTTTGCTTTTGAAAGATTTTCTTCCAGAATTGTTGTTGTAGTAATGGTATTTGGAATTAGTGATGAAAATTGCATCTGGGAATTTGATGGGCGATACCTGAACGTGCTAAAACATCCGAAGCAGCATCTCATAGCAAAATAAAGTTCAGAGCTACAATTTTTTCTTGGTATCAAGTCAGAATTGCTCCCGTATCAGAAACTCATAAATTAGATCTCTAACTCATGTACAGACTTTCTCTAGAACGTTAGTACAATCCAAAATTCCAAATCCTACATCGCAAATTAATATGACAGTTGCTCACAGTCCCTGTGTTTTGGTGGTTGAAACCGATGAGAGCCTAGCCAATCAGCTTTCTTTCGATTTGCAAGAGGCTGGCTATGACTCCATTTTGGCTCATGATGCAGCCAGCGGTTTACAATACAGTCGTGATCGCCAACCGGCTTTAATTGTTTTAGACCGGATGCTGGCAGGAGAATCAGGACTCTCGTTGTGCAAAAATCTTAGAAGTGCGGGTATGCGATCGCCTGTGCTGGTACTTATGGCACGTGATACAGTTGATGATCGTGTTGCTTGTTTAGAAGCTGGAGCTGATGATTACATCCTCAAGCCTTACCGTTCAGAAGACTTTTTGAAGTTGATTCGCCTCTACTTAAAACCCGATGTCGATACCACAGAGCAGTTACGCTTTGGAGACTTGGTTTTAGACATAGCAACTCGTCGTGCTATACATAACGCACGGGTAATTGACTTAACTATGAAAGAATTTGAACTTTTAAAGTTCCTCATGGAACACCCCCGTGAGGTGTTAACTCGTGAACAAATTCTTGAAAATGTTTGGGGTTACGATTTTATGGGTGAGTCGAATGTGATTGAAGTGTACATACGCTATTTGCGCCTGAAAATCGAAGATGAAGGTCAAAAGCGCCTAATTCAAACAGTGCGAGGTGTAGGGTACGTTCTAAGAGAGTCCTAGAAGCCAATGGCAGGAGCAACAAAAGCTACAAAGCAACATTCGACAATCCCACCTCTCAACAGGGTGGGATTCTTAATTAAAAGTGAAATAGTATAATTTGTGGGCTTTCTTCTTTAAAATTTGTAAAATCGAAATCTAAATTACAAAATCGATAACTATATGCTACGTAGGCTAAATTTGTTCTCAATATTGCTGAGTGTTTTGTTAATGGGTTGTTCTCCACCAACAACAGCTAAACCTCCTACTCCCACTTCCGGCTCTCAAACTCAAGCACCAGTACCTGCTGGTCAAAAACTACCAATTTCTGCTGTAGCAACTATTCCCAACGGCACAAAGATTCAATTGGAAGTAGCAAAGACACCGGAACAGCAAGCGATGGGGTTGATGTATCGCACAAATTTGGCAGATAACCAGGGAATGTTGTTTAAGTTCCCTTCAGCACAACCAGTTAGCTTTTGGATGAAAAATACACTCATACCGCTAGATATGATATTTCTCCAAAATGGGGTGATAAAGTATATTCAAGCTTCTGCTCCTCCCTGCGCTAGTGAGCCTTGCCCTACCTATGGGCCCAATACACCAATTGATACAGTAATTGAACTGCGGTCTGGACGAGCTGCCGAATTAAATTTGCAGGTAGGTAACCGTGTCAAAATTGAGTTATTAAAGTCCGAAGCTTTGCGTAGCTCACAATCGGGTTGATTACTATTTCAATAATCCTTAATTTCACTCAATTATTTTTTTGTAAAAAAAGTATTAAGTACCGTGATATAATGTCGGATCACAAACCTACTATTTAAGATATTGCCAATAAATGGGAAATATTTTTGTATCCACGGTAGAATCAGAGCTTTCAAGCTTATCTACAGAAAATCTTCCTTTTGGAGTACGGATAAATATTTGCTAATAAGAGACTATAAGCTATGGTAACTTTGTTACCAAATGTGCAATTAAATAAAACGCTGCCGTAAATAAAGACGAAACCAATTTGATTTGGGGAAAGTCTAGTTTGGAAAATTGGGCAGACAAGTAGCGATAAATTTTTAACCTTTTCCCCTCTTTGAAGAAGTCAATTTCTTCGAGATAAATTGAGACTAAATCTACTGCGGTGTTTCAGTAATAATGCCACAGTGACAGATTAAATACTGGCAACTAGCTACTGAGCAACGGTGAACTGATATATGACAATACACTCTGCGCTAGGAGGTGAGATACAAATGGCACCATCAACATATTCTCGGCTGATTCATTTTTTGCAAGAAGATTTGGCAATTTCTACAGCGTCGTTGGCAGTGGCGCTGCGACACAGAGAACAAGATCCAGGCCCTTTACCAATGATTCTTTGGCAGTATGGATTGATTACTCTCGATCAGTTGGAACAAATTTATGATTGGCTGGAGACAGCATAGTAATGAGTAGCTCAAGCAGGAGAATTGAGGTATGTCAAATCAACTATGCCTTGTACAAAGGCTAATAGATAGGGAAACAGACTTTCAGCATTACTACTTGATGACATTCACATTAAAAGAGCGAGTTAAAAGTTTAACTCGCTCTTTTAATTTAGTGCTGAGGATGGTTTTTTTCCTTAGCACAATGCCAAGTTGAGATTTTGAATTTTAAACTGACAATACTCACGACTGGCTAAATACTCTAGCTGCTGCCGCTACACCAGATCCTGGGGTGAAGTTTTCGTAGCCGAGTTCAGTAAGGGCAACTTCCAAGGATGCTATGCAGCTGAGAATATCGCGATCGCTGACAAAGCCCAAGTGACCAATACGGAAAATTTTGTTTGACAGATGGTCTTGGCCACCTGCTAGGGCAATATCAAAGCGCTTTTTCATAAACGACCGAATTTTATCCGCTTCAATACCTTGAGGTGCTACAGCCGTAATCGCTGGACTAGCATAACTATCATCCGCAAACAGCGGTAAATTCAACCCCTGAATAGCAGCACGGGTAGCATTCTTAAGTCGCTGGTGTCGGGCAAATATCGATTCTAATCCTTCCTCTTTCATGATCCGCAACGTGGTGTGCAGTGCCATGATTAGGTTCACAGGCGGAGTAAATGGAGTAGTGTTTTTCGCCGCAGATTTACGGTACTTATTTAAATCCAGATAATATTTCGGCAATTTAGCGGTTTTGTAAGCTTCCCAAGCTTTGGGGCTGACAGAGACAAATCCCAATCCAGGGGGAATCATATAACCTTTTTGCGAACCGGAAGCGACTACATCCAATCCCCAAGCATCTACAGGCAAATTGAACGCGCCTAAACTTGTGACAGCATCAACAATAATTAAAGCTTCACCGTGGGCTTTGACATGACTGTTAATGGCTTCTAAGTCATTGAGTACACCCGTTGAAGTCTCGCTGTGGGTGATGATGACAGCTTTGATTTGTTTTTCTTTATCAGCTGCTAATTTTTCTGCAAACACTGCTGGATCTAAAGGTTGTCCCCATTCAGCAATAATTGGTTCGACATTCAGACCATAGGCTTGACCAATTTCTACCCAGCGTTCGCCAAACTTACCATTAGAGCCTACCAAAATGCGATCGCCTGGAGACAAAAAATTAATTATTCCGGCTTCTACCGCACCCGTACCGCTGACATTCAGCGTCAGCACATCACTTTGAGTTTGGTGCAGCCATTTGAGGTTTTCGTTTACCTCTGCCAAGATGTTGCTAAATTCACCAGTACGGTGTCCAATTGGGTGCTTGGCCAATGCAAGTAAGGCAGCCTCTGGCACTGGTGTAGGGCCAGGAATCATCAGCATCAACTTATCGTCCATGTGTTTGTCCTATTAAATAAAAGTCAAAATTTTGGGGATGGTTAATTCTGGTAGTAAATTCTAGACATTCGTCTATATACACAATTAAGTTTGTCACCAGTTGTTTCGCATATTCTCCCCATTCAGAGGAAAAGGATTATTGGAGCTAAACTTGTTGACACTCCGGCTTACCTGATATTACCTGAAGGAATATCACCAAACCCATAGACGCGCTTTGGGCTTCTAATCCCCTAGAGCAGTAGCTGATCGTAGGCGAGCGTAAGGGAGACATCAAAATTATTGTCCAGGTTGTCTAATTTCTGTAAGAACGATTATCTAGAATCTCACAAATGTGGGTACAGCTACAATGAGTTATCAAATTTTACCTTGCTGCGTACCTGTTGACCAAGGTAGTTCAATTCATGTTTGTTTGGTAAGCGCTCGCTCTTGCTTTTCTACCCAAAGATGTTTGATTCCCTATCTGTGGAATGTAGTACAAGCTCTGGCGGAAGTTTACTATGTGACCATTATTAATATCAATGCATTTATAAGGGCGGCATAATGAAACTACCTCAATTGATTGTCACAACTGTCGCGGCAATTGCCTTTGGCTATGTCGGCTCTCAATACTTCAATAAAAATATTATGTATGCTATGGGTGCGGGAATGGTTGGGCTTGGTACGGCGGCATATCTTACTCCGTCTAAGTCTAAAGAAAAGCCTATTCACACACAACCGAAACAGTCGGCATGAAAAGCAAATTATGGCAATGCACTTTAATATAAAAAGCTCTTTTTTGAGATAAAAGTAGCCAAGAGGATATACTTTTTTATAAACAATGCTAAAAACTTGCTTGTTTGCAAGTCAGCGCCAGATTAACAATTCAAAATTCAAAAATAAAAATATAGATGGATAGTTTAAATTTTGCCTCCGTTACCAGGAGCATTATCTGTAGAAAAACTATAGATTTGGCTTGGTGCGAGATATATAGGTTAGGCGAATAATATTCATAATTCCGTACCCCTACTCAGTCTACTTGCTGATTGCCACTTCTGGGATTAAGAATTGAGGAAAACATCTCAACAAAAATCGTAGGCAAATCGAACAAAGATGTCGAAGTAGAGGTTGGGAATGGCTATCAAGCTATCACCGATCAATCGGGGGCGGCAGCTTTTTCAGCATGATGGTTAATAGACCAACGATGGTCAATCGCTACAGACGAAAACTTGCAAATTTCTTCTAGGCGCTTTTGTTGGACAGCCGCTTTACGCAGAGTAATAATTAGCTGATTTACCTGATGCCGCAAATCCGGATTTTGATTTACTGCTGACATAGTTTGTCTTTCTAAAAGTTGCAGTATAAGTTCGTAATGGATAGGTGAGGGCAGAGGAATTTGCTCCATGAAGTTAATCTTGTTTTTCAAATTAGTGATTTTTAGATAAGCCAAGGTTGTTGTGTTTCTAAGTAAATTGTTACATAGGCAACAAGTATTTGTTGATCCCTGTGGGAGTTTAGGCTATGAAGATTTAGCAAAGTCATTGGTGAGTCTGTAACGTGCCCTAGTACCCAATCGCACTAAGCGCCATTAGGTGGCTATAAAGGTACAAAAGAGGCATTTTATAAATCCCTCGGTATTATACGGGCGATCGCTAACTCTGGATCTGGTTGTTTTACCAAAGATTCACCAATGAGTACTGCGGATGCGCCAGCTGTTGCTACTAAACTCAGGTCATCTGGGTTATGTAATCCTGACTCGCTAACCACCAAGATGTTCCGTTCTTGCAACTGCTGACCTCTTGCAGCTAATAATTGGCAAGTTGTTTGCAGGTCAACGGAGAAGTCTTCTAAATTGCGATTATTGATTCCTATTAAGGAGACACCATCTAAACTTAACACTCGGTCAAGTTCTGCCAAACTATGAACCTCAATCAAGACTGCCATATTGAGAGACTTGGCAATTTTGATAAAGTATTGCAAATCTTGATCGCTTAGTATAGCCGCAATCAGTAAAACTGCGTCTGCGCCCTTAATTCGGGCTAAATACATCTGGTAAGGATAGATAATAAATTCTTTACACAATAACGGTAAATCTACGACAGTACGAACCTTAGCTAAATTGTCAAAACTGCCTTGAAAGAACTTCACATCTGTCAGTACAGAAAGACAACTAGCACCACCTTGTCGGTATGAAAGAGCGATCGCTGCTGGGTCAAAATCTTCTCGTAAAACACCTTTACTAGGAGAAGCTTTTTTGACTTCTGCAATTAACGCTGGTTTTGTCTTACCTTGTCGTAACGCCTCCACAAAATCACGAGTTGGCGGTGCTGTAAGTGCTTGCTTCTGCAATTCTCGCAAAGGCATTCTTTCGCGCATTTGGTCAACTTCTATTTCTTTTTGCCAGACAATTTCCTCCAAGATGTTGTTGGGGGTGGCATCTGGCATAGCAACCTCATAGCGTATAACGGAGACAGAAACAGTTGAGCTAGGTGAACGGCGACGGATTTGCATGATGGGGACTGGGGATTGGGAAAAAACAGGGGAGCAGGGGGCAGCTTCGAGGCAGGGGACAAGGGGACAAGGTGAGACAGCGCTGCGAAGAGAAGTGCCTTGCGCGGGGAACCCGCGTTGTGGCAACTTCGGGGAGGGTTTCCAACGCCAGTCGCTCATGGGGGAGACCCCCAAGACCGCGCTGGCTCCTCCGCAGGCGACTGCGTTCCCCGAAGGGGTTCTCGAAGAGTACCCGAAGGGGGACACGGGGAAAGAACTATAAATAACTCTCTTGCTCCTTGTCCCCCCATCCCCCATGCTCCTTGTCCTCTTCACCCGATGCCCAATGCCCAATACCTAACTGGCGATCGCTCGTTTATAGGCTTCGTCCAGAACTTCTGAAAGTGTTGGGTGGGCGTGAACCAAATGAGCGAGGGTATTAACAGATTGACGGTTGGCGATCGCTGCTGACGCTTCATGAATTAAGTCTGAGGCGTGCATTCCCATAATGTGAACACCCAAGACTTCTCCTGTGTCTTTGCGATACACTACCTTTGCTATACCGTCTGCTTCATTTTCTGCCAACGCTTTAGAATTACCTTTGAAGTAACTCCTACTAGTTCCTACTTCAAAGCCTTCAGCTTGACCCAATTCCTTAGCTGCTGTTTCCGTCATGCCGACATAGCTAATTTCTGGGTGAGTAAACGCTGCTGCTGGGATGCTGTGATAATCTACGACACGCTGGTGACCAACTATATTTTCCACCGCAACAATGCCTTGAGCAGAAGCAGCGTGAGCCAGCATCATTTTACCGTTGGCATCGCCAATAGCCCAGAGATGCGGTACAACTTCACCAGATGACAACACTGCCATGCGGTCATCGACGGGAATGAAATTGCGCCGATCAAGTTCCACACCTACAGTATCCAAACCGAGATTTTTAGTAGCTGGGATGCGTCCGGTAGCTACTAAGCAAGCATCCACCTCGATCACATCTACATCTTCTTTGGTTTTGAAATCTGCTAACTCAATCACCACCGGAGAACCAGGTATGACTTTTTTGGCGTATATTCCCACTTTAGTTTCAATATCGCGGGGAGTAATCAGCACCCGTTCGGCAAGTTTGGCAATGTCGCGGTCAAATCCTGGCATTAGCTGATCTAGGGCTTCAATCATCGTGATTTCACAGCCCAAAGCCGAGTAAATATCAGAAAATTCCAAGCCAATGTAACCACTGCCAATAATTGCCACCCAGTTTGGTAGCGATTCTAACTTTACACCTTGGTCACTAGTAAAAACAGTTTTGCCGTCTACTTCAATCCCCGGAGGAACAAAGGGTACTGAACCGGGAGAAAGGATGATGTCTTTAGCTGTGATAGTTTTTTCACCACCATCACCACTGACACTAACTTTTTGTGTGCCAGCTACTTTTCCCCAGCCTTTAATGATATCGACTCCCAGACGTTTGAGGCTATTTGTTAAATCGCCTTGGATTTTGGCAACGAGATTGTCGGCATGATTGGCGATCGCTTGCCGATCAAACTCCACATTTCCGACTTGAATTCCCAGCGACTTGAGGTGGTGGGCATTACGTAAGTCTCGCACACGTCCTGATGCCGCTAGCAGCGCTTTCGACGGAATACAACCCCGGTTGACACAGGTTCCCCCCATGTCAGCTGCTTCAATAATCGCTGTTTTGAGACCGCAGCTTACGGCGTGTAGGGCTGCGCCATGACCACCTACACCAGCGCCTATAATAACTAAATCGTAATCGAATCCATGACTCACGTTAGTTTCCCCGTGTGCTTCGCCTTTTTATTCTCAACTTGACTAGCAACCAGTGCAACCCCTTTGAGGTTCGGCTATTGCTAAATCAAATTTATGATTTACGCTAGCAGGCAAAGAGACTGAATATCTTCAGTATCATAGCCAAACTTGTATACTCACTTCATTTAATACTTAAATTTACCAGTTACTGGGGACTGGGGACTGGGAAAAAGCAGGGGTGCAGGGGAGACAAGGGGACAAGGGGACAAGGGGACAAGGGGAAAGAACTATGATTAAATCTTGCTCCAAGTTGTTCCCCCATCCCCCATGCTCCTTGTTCTCTTCACCCAATACCCAATCTCCAGTCCCCAATCCCCAATCCCCAATACCCAATCCCCAACCTTTGAGTTTGTTTGCAACGTTTAAACTTCACGCTCAACCAGGGTTTAAAATCTTGGCACGCACAGGATTGAAGTAAGCGATCGCTCAATGTTAATTCCTAATTTTAGTGAATTTACTATCCGCCGCAATGCCAACGCCAAATCTTTTCAGCGTGGCGAGGCATATTATGAAGCAGATGCTGTCATCTCCCTCACCCAACGTGGCAATCTGCTACAAGCAGAAGTAGAAGGGAATGAAGTTAAGCCCTATCAAGTCCGCCTTTGTCTCAATAATGAGGGGCTGAATTCTGCCAACTGCACCTGTGCCTACGATTTAGATGGTTGGTGTAAACATATCGTAGCCACAATGCTCGTCTGTATGCGTCGGCCAGAAATTGTAGAGGAGCGTCCTACTTTAGAGCAACTCCTGAATCGTCTGGATCATCTTCAAACCCAAAGATTACTGCAAGAGTTGGTGGCAGAATACCCCAGACTGATAGAGGCAATTGATCGCCATGTCAATTTGATTGTACATCCTGTTGCCAAACAACAAAGTGCCAAAAAAGCTAAACCTGTACGCCAAGCTACCATTAATCCCAAACCTTTTGGGCAGCAAGTGCGCCAGATTCTTCGGGATGCGGTGCGTGCTTGGGAAGATGGTTATGATGATGACCCGATTACCGAAGAATTGCTCGGTGTTGTGCAAACTGCTGTAGATTTGAGCGAACGGGGAGATGGTAATAATGCGATCGCTATTTTAGAAGCGATTACCTCTGCGTGTGTAGAAAATTGGGATGATGTTGCAGAGTACGGTGCTGATAACGATGAGATTGTTCAGGAATTAAATGATGCTTGGTGTGAAGCAATTCTCACCGCCGAACTCACCCCAGAAGAAAAAGTTGATATCCAAATAAATTTGGAAGCATGGCAAGATGAGTGGGACGCTGATTTTGGATTAGTTTCAGAAGCTTTGCGCCAAGGCTGGGATTACCCGCCACTGGTGCAGGTTCTCCAGGGTAACATCACAGAAAGAGGAGTTTGGGAAGGAGAAATACCAGACTATGCCGATGATTTGGCATTGATTCGGCTAAAAATTCTCGAACGTCAGGAACGTTACCAAGAATACTTGTATCTGGCAGAAGCGGAAGGACAAACTCAACAATATTTGACCATGTTAGGGCGCTTAGGTAGGGTAGAGGAAGCAGTTGAGGCTGCTCAAACGCAGATGAACACAATGGAAGAAGCTTTTGCCCTAGCGAAAACACTCACAGAACAGAAATCGTTGCCACAAGCATTAGACATTGCTGAAAGTGGATTAAAGTTACCAGGAAATTGTCAGTATAGCTTGGGGCTATGGATGAGTGATTTAGCTGAAGAGTTGGGTAATCGGGAGGCTGCTTTATTAGCAAGAAAGGCTGCTTTTCAAGCCAAGCCTTCTTTATTTGACTACCAGAAGTTAGAAGAATTGGCAGGGGAAAACTGGGCAAGTGTCAAAGCAGAATTGTTGCAAATCATCCGCACCTATAATGGCTGGGGAACGGAGTCAGCCAAGGTGAATATTTATTTACATGAAGGACTAATTGATGATGCGATCGCAACTGTAAATGATTTTAGTTCCTACAATTCTGAGTTAATTTATCGAGTCATGGATGCTGCAATATCTCACAATCCTGACTGGGTGATTTCTAATGCCTGTCGCCGTGCCGAGTTAATTATAGATGCAGGTAAGGCAGAATATTATGATCATGCAGTTCAGTGGTTAAAAAAGGCACGCGCCGCCTATTTAGAATCTGGGAGAAAAGCAGATTGGGCTAGCTATAAAGCCGAGTTGATGGAAATCCACGGACGCAAGCGTAAATTGATGGGATTATTTAAGGAAAAGGGCATGGAATGATAGACAAAGCTATTTAATATCATCACTTGGGAACCTGCAATTTTTGTAGGGTACGTTACGCTGTCGTTAACGCATCTTACATCTACTGCAAACCGAGAATTGTACACAATGCCAATGCTAATTGCTCTATATAATCATGATCTAGATGACCAATAACTCTAATGATTCTGGATTTATCAATGGCTCGAATTTGCTCACAAAGTATTACGGAGTCTTGGTTTAATCCAGCAACTCCTAAAGAAACAAATACATGAGATGGTAAAAGAGCACGCCGAATCTTAGATGTAAAAGGTGCAATTATTGTGTGAGGACTAACAGCATTCGCTTGATCAATTTGTAGAACCACAACAGGTCTAATTCCTGCTTGTTCTGTACCTATCACTGGATTTAGATCGCAAAGAATCACATCCCCCCGCATAATTTCTACCACTTGATTTCCCCACGGGCTAAACGATTCTCATAGTCTTCTAAATTGGATAGGTAGTCAGAAAAGTCTGATTCTACTAGATCTAAAGATTCCATAGATTGAAACCATGATGAAGAGTCTTTAGTGCCATACTTCCAAACAAGGAAGTCTATAAAATCACTGACCTCTTGAACCAGAGAATCTGGAAGAAGGCGAATCTTTGCAATAGTTTCATCATGTACAGCCATAAGATATGCCTTTTAGTTGTGATTTTATTTCTAGGATACTCTGTAAAACTCGTGTTTTTTGAATATCAACTCTTGCCATTGGTGTTAAATTTTTCTATGATTAGCTCTTCTGAAATTGATGAGGCTACTATTCTAAGATTAATGTCAACTATTATTTTATTGTTGTCGAAACTTATATTTGTTTTTTTAACTAATAATTCTACTGGTAGATTATCACTTAATTTAATTTGATTAGATATTTGATTTTTATATCCTGCTTCTTCAAGCCATTCAGTAATATTTCGCCAGTTTTCTACCTTTTCATCAGATTTATCCACTAAATTCTTCACATACTTATACAAAGTATTACAAAGGTCAACTTCGACACCTTTGATGTTCTTATTGAGCTTTTCAGCTATTTCAGCCGGACTGTAACCACAAAGCAACCCGCGCAAGTGTAGTTTTTCGACTGGTGTCAAACGCTTTCCCTTGGCGGATGAAATGTCTGTGTACAGCGTTTCCAAATCCCAGTACTTTGCAGCCTGGGTGAATTGCTGATCAATAGATGTCATTGCTCTGATTCTTGATATAGAAGTTCCTAGCCTTATCCTAGCCTAAGCTCTAATTGTTGCTAGTACATTCTGATTATTTTTAAATTTAGCATTAAAAAATATTAGTTTTAAATTTAAATGCGTAATAATACGTATAAAAATTGATGGCGCTATGTTATGGGCGAGTTTTGCTTGTGTTCCACAAAAGCTTTTTATGGCTGATTCCTACAGCTAGGCTAACTTAACCACTAACACTTGTTAGCCGTTTAGCTTCAGTGATAATACATTACTAAAAATTACACTAAGGAGCATTTGATGGTTTCATTTTACCTTGGTCATAAAGCTAATGAACTTGCCAAAGGCGCTCAAGAGCGATATGAACGTGCTGTTGAATGGTTGAAAGAAGAGGAAGAAGCTACTAACAAGTTAGCAGCTGAGTATGGCCAACTCCAACTCAAGGTCATTAAAGACACGATTAAGCGTTTTGTTGATTTTCTTGAACGCACTGGTAGAAAAGCTTCCGAAAGCGAGAAGCGGCTTTTAGAAGGTCTAGACTTTTCAGTTCAGCAGATACAAGAATATAAAGCTGCTGCCATAGCAGCAGAACAGTATTTCATGGCTGGTGCTAAAGCCGCTGGAGCCGCAGCAGCAGGTTATGGGAGTGCTATAGGTGTTGCTACTTCTATAGGAGTGGCAAGCACCGGAACAGCTATCTCAAGCCTCAGTGGAGCCGCAGCCACTAATGCAATGTTGGCATGGTTCGGCGGTGGTATGGCTCTTGGTGTGTGGGTGCTAGGTGGTATCACTGCTATTCCAGCTTTGGCTATTGGTGGCTTTTTTGCGGCTTGTGAAGGTGAAAAAGCCATGACCAAAGCGCAAGAATATGTAGCCAAAGTCAATGAAGCAGTTACTGAAATTTACGCTGCCGATGATTATGCAATACAAGTAAAACAGCGCATTACTGAGTTAAAAACTGTTTTTGAATCCCTAAACACTCTTGCTGTTAAAGGACTGAACGAACTTGAATTTCAAGCTTTTGATTCAAACAGAGATGCCGAGAAGTTTCAACAGGTAGGACTTCTGATGAAAGCACTTGTAGAAATTCTGAAAACCCCAGTCTTGAACAGTGAAGGAAAACTTAATCTTGGCACTGTCACCATTTTAGAAAAATACCGCACCCTACCAGGTAAATAAACATGACAGCTAAGAAAGTTCATGTAGAAGTATTGGGAACAGGTGCAGATGCTCTTCAAAGCTTACACGCTATTATTGAAGCCTACACTGATTACAAGAAAGTTGCACAAGAAGAACAGACTAAACGACGTGATATCGAAGCCTGGGAAAAAACAACAATTGCCCAGGTTCAAGCTAATCGTGATGTTCTGATAAAGTATCTTGAAAGCTCATTTGATGAACGAGCAAATAATTTTCGTTTTCTGTTTGAGAAAGTCGATCAGGCAATTGCACAGGGTGATAATAAGCAATTAAGTTTATTCCTGCATTCCATCACTGAACTAGCAAAATCTAGTCCATTTAAAGACTTTGCAGATTTGACATCAGTGAGAGCGGCTCTCGACAATCCACAGCATGAATGGACAATTTGATAAGGAAAAGCCGCATGAATGATGAATGCAAACAAAAATTTTAGGATTATTAAATAAGTTTGTCATGTAGCGATCGCACTGATTTTTTTATATTGATGTCAAGTGCGATCGCCTATTTTTATTACTCGCAAATATTCAGGCGATCGCTAATAAAATTATTTAAATCATGGGTCTTAACATTTCCCGCACCGTAATTATGCATTCAGGAAAAGCTGAGGGTGAAATTTGCACATCCTCTGCAATAATTGTCTCACTTTGATAACCTTCTTGGCTCGGTAAGCGATAAACATGAAGCTTCCGCCCATTTACATCTAAAACCCAGTAATCTAAAATACCCGACTTGGCATAGATAGATGCTTTCACCTCTCGGTCATATTTGAGACTGGTATCAGCTACTTCAATAATCAGAAATATTTCAGATGGAGTGGGATGGTGGTCATCGTAATCCAAGGAATCGGGAATTACCACAGCCACATCTGGTTCTGGTTCAGAATAATCATTCAATTGCACAGGAGACTGAAATCGCAATAAAACGCGATCGCCTAAGCGGTTCCGCAATAATCTTTCCGTGCGAGTAATCGCTGACTCATGGGCGGTTCCCTTGGCTGCCATCCGAATTATTTGCCCCGCAATTAACTCAACCCGTTCTTCTGGATGAAAAATTCCAGCCTCCGCCATGCGGTGATAGTCTTGAACTGTTAACAGGCGAATACCTAAAACCATATCAGTTAAGCCGGACAGTTCAGTGCTTTTGCTTTTTCCAGTCTATCGATTCTAGTGATTTACTGTCATTATCTGATAGCTAATAGTGCAAATAAACCCTAATGTTTGTAGAACATGGGTTCAAAGTATATATTTAAACAAGCTTTTTAAACGGAGAGGGAGGGATTCGAACCCTCGTATACATTGCTGCATAACAGCATTTCCAGTGCTGCGCCTTCAACCACTCGGCCACCTCTCCAGGTGCCACGATTTACAATTCTACAATGAAATCGCAGAAAATGCAAAGATAAAAGAAGACATTTGAGAGTAAAGCTAAAATCCCGAATCAAGATGTCCCAAACATACACAATTAAAGTTCACGATCGCACTACAGGCAAAGAATACACCCTAAGAGTGCCAGAAGACCGCTACATCCTGCACAGTGTTGAACAACAAGGATCAGAATTGCCATTTTCTTGCCGCAATGGTGCTTGTACTACTTGTGCTGTCAGGGTGCTATCAGGAGAAATTTACCAACCAGAGGCAATTGGATTGTCGCCTGAGTTACGGCGGAAAGGTTATGCCCTATTATGTGTGAGTTATCCCCGTTCTGACTTGGAGGTGGAGACACAAGACGAAGATGAAGTCTATGAACTCCAGTTTGGGCGCTATTTTGCTAGGGGGAAAGTTAAGGCGGGTTTACCGTTAGATGAGGATTAAGATTTGGTTCGCGCAAAGATGCAAATTCAGGCTTTGGTGAAGCGTCTTGGCATTTGGACGCGCAGAATAATTATATTGGCTTGTCTATTACTGCTAGTCAGTTGCCAAGCCAAAAATCAGCCTACAGCTAATCAGATACAGGTGAAAGTAGCGCGGGTGGTCAGTGGGCAAAGTTTGGAAGTTCTAGGTGTAGCTGAACAACCAAACTTGATTTCCCAAGTGCGGTTAATTGGTATTGATGCACCAGATATACGTCAGCGTCCTTGGGGAGAGAACGCCAGACAAGCGTTAGAAACGCTAATTGGCGGTGCAGAACAAGTTGTAACGCTGGAGTTTGATCTAGAGGCAAAAGACAAAGTTAACCGGACTTTAGCCTATGTGTGGAAAGATAAGGTGTTGTTGAACGAAGAAATAGTGAAACAAGGGTATGCACTATTTGTCGGGCGATCGCCTAATCATAAATATGACCAGCGTTTAGAACGCGCTCAACAATGGGCTAGACTCATGGGGCAAGGAATTTGGCAATCAGAAAAACCCATGCGTCTTACTCCTGCTGAGTTTCGTCGCCAATATCGTTAAAGGGGGATTAGGGGCTGGGGATTGGGGACTGGGTAGACAAGGGTTACAAGAGAACTAATAACTAATGACTAATCTACAAATTTTTCTAGACATTGCGACCGAAGCGGCGTTAGCTGCGGGTGCTGTGTTGCAGGGGTACTGGGGTAAATTAGAAGATGCAATTACAGAAAAAGGACGCCCTGGTGATTTAGTCACAGCGGCTGATAAAGCTGCGGAAGTTGTGATTTTAGAAATTTTGCGTCGTCACTTTCCTCAGCATTCCATCTTGGCCGAGGAATCAGGGAAACTAGGAAATCAAGACAATGAATATCTTTGGGCAATTGATCCTCTAGATGGCACAACTAACTATGCCCACCAATATCCTTGTTTTGCTGTTTCCATCGGGCTATTAATTAATGGCGTTCCACAAGTCGGTGTAATTTATAACCCTTTTCATGATGAGTTATTCCGTGCTGCTGCTGGCTTAGGAGCAACACGCAATCGTCGCCCTATTCAAGTTTCAGGGGCTTCTGAATTAGGTAAGAGTCTGTTAGTAACAGGATTTGCCTACGATCGCCGCGAAACTTCTGACAACAACTACGCAGAATTTTGTCACCTCACCCATCTGACTCAAGGAGTCAGGCGCAGTGGTTCGGCATCAATGGATTTGGCTTATGTTGCCTGTGGGCGTTTTGATGGCTACTGGGAAAGGGGACTTTCTCCTTGGGATATTGCTGCGGGTGTCATTTTATTACAAGAGGCTGGAGGGAAAGTCACCGCTTACGATGGTTCTCCCTTAAAAATTGAGTCTGGTAGAATTCTCGCTACGAATGGTTATATTCACGACACCCTCAGCCGTGAACTGATGCAAATTCCACCACTATCAACTTGGAAATGAGGTGATGGAAAAATAACTAATTAATTGTATGACTTTTAACAATTGCCTACTGACAAATCACTAATGCACCGAAGTAAACTAGAAAGAATCTTTTTGCTCCTTTGGTGCATACCCCTATATGTTGTTGAAAATAGAGCGCGGACTTTTTAAATATGATTTGACAGATCATCACGCAGTTTTGTGCGTTCCCGTTGATGCGGATATCACAGAGATCCGCAAACGCTATCTCAAAATTGCCCGTCGCTTGCATCCTGATACCAATGCTGCTGCAAATGCTGCGGACAAGGAGGCATCTAGCGAGTTTTTATCAAAGTTGGTTAACCCAGCTTATGAAAAACTTTCTGTGGAACGCAATCGCGCAGAGTATATTATAGTTCTGTCTCAAATGGGTAAGCGTTTAGTACAAGAAGCTACTTCGGTAGAAATTCACACTGAGTTGGGTAAACAGCTAGCTACTGCCCCGGAAGCAAATATAGATCACCTTTATAAAACTGCGATCGCGAAAATTGCAGAAACCCAATATGATTCATTGCAGCCAGTACCGCAAATTATTGCCCAAATTAGTGAGTTGAATTTAGTTTACTTAATGCGAACTGCTGCCAAATCATTAGCAGCGCCACCACCTGTTCAACCCAAGAGTACTTCAGCTACGCCAACATCAAATCCGACAAAAAAAAATCAGGATGTACCACCACCAGCACCTGTCAAAGAAGATTCAGCACTAGAACACTATTTTCGTCGCGCTCAAAGTTTGATCGACAAAAACCAATTCGCCCCAGCTCAGGTAGAGTTGCAAGATGCTCTCAAACTAGAACCAAAGAATAGTCGTTGCCATAGCCTGATAGGATTGGTGTACTTAAAGCAAAATCAGCTGAAAATGGCAAAAATTCACTTTGACAATGCGCTGAAGTTAGACCCCAAAGACCAAATAGCTTTGGAATGGAAACCCAAATTAGACAAGGCTTTGGGGCAAAAATCTAGTGGTTCTAACACTAATTCACCATCCAAGACAGTTGGTAAATCAGATAACTCTGGGAATGGTGGTTTGTTTGGTGGTTTGTTTGGTGGGAAGAAAAAATAATGGTGTATCAACCAGCAGCGGGAGCCAGGGATTTATTACCTTTGGATGTGGCTCAAAAACGCTGGATTGAAGATAGGTTGCAGCAAGTATTTCACCGTTGGGGATATCACAGAATTATCACCTCGACGCTGGAGCGCATGGATACCCTGATGGCGGGGGAAGCAATTCAGCGTCAAACGGTAATTCAACTCCAAAATGCTGAAGATGAAGAATTAGGGCTACGTCCAGAACTCACAGCTTCTATTGCTCGCACTGTTGTCACTCGGATGGCAGGTGCTACTTATCCGCAACGGCTATACTACAATGCCAATGTATTTCGCCGGATTTGGGAAAACAGGCATAATCGTCAGCAAGAGTTTTATCAAGCTGGAGTTGAGTTGCTGGGAGCTGTTGGATTACTAGCAAACGCCGAAGTGCTGTTGTTAGTGGCAGACTGTTTAGCCGCGCTTTCGTTGCAGGGGTGGCATTTAATTTTAGGTGAGGCGGGAATCACACGATCGCTATTGAATGCTTTTCCGAGTCATTTACAAGGTAAAATTCGCAGTGCGATCGCCAATCTCGACCGCATTACCATAGATAATTTACCCCTCAGCAGCGAACTGCGCGATCGTGCCAAAATGATTTTGGATTTGCGTGGTACGAGTACCGAAGTATTGCGACAAGTCAATAATCTAGATTTAGACAAAGAGCAACAAGAAGCTGTCAAAAACCTCACGTCTTTAGTTGAGTTACTCGAATCAAAAGGAAATGTTCCTTTAATCCTCGACCTCAGCCTAATTCAAACCATAGATTACTACACCGGTATTGTGTTTGAAGTCGTCAGTGATATTGAAGGACAAGCCCAGGTTTTAGGAAGAGGTGGTCGATACGATCAGCTTTTGGGGCTATATCATCCCCAAGGAGAAAATATTCCTGGCATAGGCTTTGCCCTCAACATTGAAGATTTATACCAAATTATCTTGTCTACTCAGCAATTACCGCAGGCTCCCCCAGCGAGTGATTGGTTAGTAGTACCAGAGACTGCTAGTGCTGAGGCTGCTGCTTTTGCCTACGCGCAAAAACTACGATATTCTACCGAACTAGTACGGGTAGAAATGGATTTGGGAGGAAGAAACCCAGATGCGATCCGGCAATATGCACGCGATCGCAGCATTGCCCAAATTGCTTGGATTCAAGCTGATGGCTCACCAACAATAGAACCATTAAATTCGTAGGAAATTTTTCTAATTGCTAGGCTAGAAATAGCCGATCAAAACAGAGGGAATCAAGAATATGCCACACACAATTGTTACTAATGTCTGTGAAGGCATTGCTGACTGCGTAGATGCCTGTCCAGTAGCTTGCATTCACGAAGGCCCAGGCAAGAATGTCAAGGGAACTGATTGGTACTGGATTGATTTTGCCACTTGCATTGATTGTGGTATATGTATCCAAGTTTGCCCAGTTGAAGGAGCGATTGTTCCTGAAGAAAGACCCGAATTGCAAAAAACACCCTAACTGAAACGTATTCGCACAGCGTCTGCGATAGGAGAAGGATAAAGGATGAAGCATGAAGATGAAAGGCCTATCTATTCACAAATAGTTATGGATTTTATCTATATTGCTTCATGGTTTATCCTTCTGTGATCTAGACTTATTTTTTAATTGATTAATGACTATTAACTAATTAATTATTGGCTAATGACTAATAACTATTTGCTAGAAGTTCAAAATGTTCACGCTGGATATATTAAAGATGTAGATATCCTGCAAGGTGTAAATTTCCGGGTAGAACCGGGAGAATTAGTCACAGTGATTGGCCCTAACGGCGCTGGAAAATCTACCTTGGCGAAAACTATTTTTGGACTTTTAACACCCCATACAGGCACAATTACTTTTAAAGGTGAGAATATTGCTGGGCTTAAGTCAAATCAAATAGTTCAAAGGGGAATGTGCTATGTACCGCAAATTGCCAATGTCTTCCCCTCGCTGAGTATTGAAGAAAACCTAGAAATGGGGGCGTTTGTACTTAATACTCCCCTTAAACCGTTGAAAGATAAAATATTTACCATGTTCCCCAGACTAAGCGATCGCCGTCGTCAACGTGCTGGCACTCTTTCTGGAGGAGAACGTCAAATGCTAGCTATGGGCAAAGCTTTGATGTTGGAACCTAGCTTATTACTCTTGGATGAACCTTCTGCTGCTTTATCGCCCATCCTAGTTACACAAGTGTTTGAGCAGATTCAGCAAATTAACCAGGGAGGTACAGCAATTGTACTGGTAGAACAAAATGCCCGTAAAGCACTGGAAATGGCTCATCGTGGTTATGTACTGGAGTCTGGACGCGATGCCATCTCCGGGCCTGGTCAAGAATTATTAAATGACCCTAAAGTGGGGGAACTGTATCTAGGCGCAGGGAAGGGTCATTAAGGGATTGGGGACTGGGCATTGGGCATTGGGGAAGCAGTGCAGAAAACTAGACTCCTCACTACTCACAACTAGGCACTCAGCACTCAGCACTCAGCACTCTTTATTAATGATTAAATGACTGTTAAACCGTGTAGTAGGGTACTCTTAGATCCTGCTGAGTTCTGATATCTTCCTGGCAACGACGAAACTGTTGTCAGGTAAATTAATGGCTCGAATTAACGGATTTGTAGGACGTCGTGATTTCTTGAAATTGGCAGGTTTGGTCGGTATTGCATCTGCTAGTTTTGGCGGTAGCCTACTGTGGAGTAAACAACAAGTTGCAGTTGCTGATGTTTATCCAGTAAATCCTCATCAAGCTTTAAAACGTTTATTGGATGGTAATCAAAGATTTTTACTTCAGCAACGGCAATATCCCGATCAATCACTAGAACGCCTACGATTACTAACTAAAGCTCAGTATCCTTTTGCTTCAATATTGGGCTGTGCAGATTCTAGAGTACCTGCGGAAATCATCTTCGATCAAGGGCTGGGAAATTTATTTGTCGTCAGAGTGGCTGGTAATGTAGCTAGTGACATGATTATAGGTAGTCTAGAATATTCTACCGCTGTGTTAGGTTCGCAATTGGTTGTAGTTTTGGGCCATATAAGTTGCGGTGCAGTGGTAGAGGCTATCAAAAATGAACCACACCCTGGCAAAATTAACTTTGTTGTTGAGGGCATCAAACCAGCCCTAGCTCAAGTAAATTTAAGTACTGGCAATATTTATGTAAATGCGGTAACAGCTAACATTAAATATCAAGCTGAACAGTTGCAGAAAAGCTCAACGATATTAGCTAAACTAATTAGTGTAGGCAAACTAAAAATTGTTAGTGCTTGTTACGATATCAACACTGGCAAAGTTAATATTATTAAATGAATTTGGCTATTGTGTCTGTAAATATTTAAATTGCTACAAAAAATCTTGTTTTGTAGTGAGTTGTTGAGTTTTGACGGATAATCTAAGAAATCTTTTTAACAATTAGTGGCATAGTAATAAAGTGGGCATTGCTCACACTATAAATTCTTCAGGGATATCAGTATCTAAATGACAGACTTCAGAGAAAATAAAGAGTGGGAAAAAGCCCATGAACTGACAGTTGCAGTTTATGAGGTTACTAAAACTTTTCCAGAAGAGGAGTTACTAGGATTAACGCAACAAATTCGTTTAGCTTGTGCTGCTATTCCGATTAAAATTGCTCAGGGATGCGATCGCGAAGATGATCACCAAGAACAAGTTGATTATCTTGAATTGGCAAAGGATGCAACAATTGAGGTGGAATATTACCTTCTGCTCTGCTATGAGTTAAATATGCTCGCATCATCCGATTACGATCGCCTAATCAGCCATGTAGTGGAAGTCAAAGAACTGCTTGACTATTTTATTGACAAGCTGAGTCGGAATTTTTGATGATTCTCCAACTCCTCCCAGAACACCTGCAAATCATTCGTACCCATGCTGAAACCGCTTATCCCGACGAGTGTTGCGGTATAATACTGGGTCATCTGGGCAGTGAAGGCAAAACTGTAGTAGAAGTTATGCCAGCAGAAAACGCCTGGAACACAGAAGCAACAGTTGATTTTCCAAATGATGGCGTAGAGAGTCAAAGGCGACGATATGCGATCGCACCTCAATTTATGTTACAAGCTCAAACAAAAGCACGCGATCGCTCACTAAATATTATTGGTATTTACCACTCCCATCCCGATCATCCCGCTATTCCCTCAGAATGCGATCGCCTCTATGCTTGGCCAGAATACTCGTATATAATAGTTTCCGTTCAAAATGGCAAAGCCACCACACTTCAAAGCTGGAGTCTTGATGATAGTCATCAGTTCCAACCAGAAGCAATTAAAAACATAATTTAAACAACTGATATATACGGATATCATTTTTCGCTACGATTAATAGTCCGCTCTCCACATTAAACTGCTATGCTCAATCCCAATCTGGATGAAATCCAGTTGACAAAAGACGACTACGAACGCTACTCCCGCCACCTAATTTTGCCAGAAGTTGGGCTGGAGGGACAAAAACGGCTGAAAGCTGCCAGTGTACTGTGTATCGGTACAGGTGGACTAGGTGCGCCATTACTGTTATATTTGGCAGCCGCCGGTATCGGACGCATCGGTATTGTTGATTTTGATGTCGTCGATACTTCCAATTTGCAACGCCAAGTTATTCACGGTACATCCTGGGTAGGTAAACCCAAGATTCAATCGGCCAAAGAGCGAATTCTCGAAATTAACCCTTATTGTCAGGTTGATCTCTATGAAACTCGCCTCAGTTCCGAAAATGCTCTGAGTATTTTAGAGCCTTATGATATTGTCGTGGATGGAACCGATAACTTCCCCACTAGATATCTCGTCAACGACGCTTGTGTGCTACTCAACAAGCCCAACGTCTACGGTTCAATTTTCCGCTTTGAAGGGCAAGCCACTGTATTTAACTACCAAGGTGGGCCCAATTATCGTGACTTGTACCCCGAACCACCACCACCAGGAATGGTTCCCTCTTGTGCAGAAGGTGGAGTGCTAGGAATATTGCCAGGAATTATCGGCGTAATTCAAGCCACAGAAACCGTCAAAATTATTATTGGGCAGGGTAATACTCTTAGCGGGCGACTGCTGCTATACAACGCCTTAGACATGAAGTTTCGGGAGTTGAAGTTGCGTCCCAACCCCATCCGCCCAGTGATTGAAAAGCTGGTAGACTATGAAGAATTCTGCGGTATCCCACAAGCTAAGGCAGAGGAGGCGAAACAGCAGATGGAAATTCAAGAAATGACTGTAACGGAGTTAAAACAGTTGCTGGATAGCGGTGCGAAAGATTTCGTGCTGTTAGATGTCCGCAATCCCCATGAGTATGAAATTGCAAAGATTCCTGGCTCCGTATTAGTGCCATTGCCAGATATTGAAAATGGGGATGGCGTTCACAAGGTAAAGGAAATACTCAATGGTCATCGCTTAATTGCTCATTGTAAGATGGGCGGGCGATCGGCAAAAGCCCTTGGCATCCTCAAAGAAGCTGGTATTGCCGGAACAAACGTCAAAGGTGGAATTACCGCTTGGAGTCGGGAAGTCGATCCGTCAGTTCCTGAATATTAAAGCGAACTACAAAGTGCAAAGATAAAACAGAGGGGATTAGGTGAATGTTTCATCATCCCCATTTTTTTAACTAAATTTAGTACCGCTTGGAATAAGTTCGTAGCTTTTTTAAACGCAGAGGGGCGCGGAGTAACGCAGAGTATTTTTAAAGTAAATAGGACTTACGCAATAACTCTCTGAAACTCTTATAACTTAGTGTCCTTTGTGTTCTTTGCGGTTCGTTTTTTCATAATTTTGCGTAAGTCCTGGTAAATTCGCTACGAATTAATGAATAGCATCTAGAGTTCTAGGTTTGAAGCTGTTGCCGAATTTTAGAGAATTGGTATAAATTCTTTACTTCTTTGCTCAGGACTCAGGACTCAGGACTCAGCACTCACTCCACTGCTCCGAGAATTTTCAGACTCGCTTTTTGAGCTTTACTTAAACCTATTACACCTTGAATGTTCATTCCTTCATAAGGGCGGGGCGATCGCAAAATTTGCAAACACTCTCCTGTAGTTATATCCCAAAGCCTAACCGTCTCATCTTGAGAACCAGTAGCAAAGATTTGTCCGTTAGGGTCAAAGGCGATGTCCCAGATCCAATTTGTATGTCCATGAAGTGTATTCAGACATTCGCCCGTATGAACATCCCAAATTTTAATCGTCAAATCTTGGCTAACGCTAACAACCTGATCACCTTGGGGGCTAAATTTGACACTGGTTATCATTTTGCTGTGTCCCGACAAAGTTTGCCGACAGTCCCCGGTTTTAATGTCCCATAACTTGAGAGTTAAATCTATACCACCACTAACCAGTGTGTGACCGTCTGGACTAAAGGCGATCGCATAAATCCAACCCTGATGCCCTTTGAATTCCTGAATAATTTTTTCTGTTGGGACATTCCATAGTTTAATTGTGCTGTCAGCACTCCCACTGGCCAGAGTGTTACCATCGGGACTATAAGACAATGAAAATATAAAACCTGTATGTTCCTGTAAAGTTTTTAGGCATTGTCCAGTTTTTACATCCCATAACTTAATCGTACTATCAGCACTGCCACTAGCCAGAGTTTTACCATCGGGACTATAAAACAATGAAAATATAAAACCTGTATGCCCCTCTAATGTTCTCAGACCTTGGCCTTTACTTATATGCCAGACGCGGATTGTTTGATCAAGACTGCTACTGAAAAGAGTCTGTCCATCAGAACTAAAGACCAGGGCTGTCACATTACTCCTATGCCCATGGAAAGTTTTTAAGCACTTGCCAGTGGCTATATCCCACAATCTAACTAACTGGCTTGTATTAGCAGCTAAAGACTCTCCATCTGGGCTGAAGGCTACAGCCCAAACAAAACTTGGATATCCCTGAAAAGTTTTGATGCATCGTCCGGTAGCAACCTCCCATAACCTGATAGTTTGGTCTTCAGCAGCACTGGCCAGAAACCGCCCATCTGGACTAAACGTCACTGAGGAAACACGACTTGTATGACCAGACAAAGTTTGGATGCATTGTCCTGTTTGCACATCCCAAAAACTAATTGAAGACGCTTCTTTGGCGATCGCTAAAATTTGAGCATCGGGGCTAAAGGCAACCGACCAAACAAATTCAATTTGCGACCCTTGTAAAGTTTTCCAGCACTCACCTGTGTTCACATTCCATAGCTTTACGGTGTTATCTTTACTACCGCTGGCTAGGGTACGCCCATCTGGACTGAAAGCAATAGACCAAACTGCTTGAGTGTGTCCTTGCAAAGTTTTCCAGCATTCACCCGTGCTAACATCCCATAGCTTCACTGTTGTGTCGAGACTTGCACTTGCCAGAATTGCGCCATTTTTGCTAAAGGCAACTTGGCGGATCATATCCGTGTGTCCTTGCAATGTTTTCAGACAATGACCGCTACTGACATCCCAGAGCTTGATGATGTTATCTGCTCTACCGCTAGCCAGCAGAGTTCCATCCGAACTGAAGCGCACAGACCAGCAACGTACATTATCTTGTTCTAAAGTGTGCAAAAGCATTCCTGTGCTGACATCCCAGAGTTTGATGATGCCATCATCACTACAACTTGCAAGAGTTTGACTATTAGGACTGAAGGTTGCTACCCGAACCCAGCCAATATGACCGTCAAAATTCTGTAATTGTCTACCATCTATGACATTCCACAACCGCACTCCGCCATTGGCATCGCCAGTAGCCAGCAATTTACCATCTGGACTGAATTCTACCCACAGGACATTAACTATAGCTTCAGTAAAAGTTGATTTCCTGATATCGGTATTTCTGAAGTTGACTTGATGCAGATTAACGCCTTGGAAATCAGCCTGCCAAATCGTTAAGCCAGAAAAATTGTAGCCCGTCAAATCAACTTTCATCTGACGTAGCAGGTTGATTGCATTACCACCACCATATCCTGGTATTGCTGAAAAATTATCGCGCAATCTAGCAATGATTTTTTTTAACCGTTGTTCAATTGCTGCTGAGGTTCTCAAGCTAGTTTTTAACTTGTTTAATATAGGTTTTAAAATTACCCGCTTCTGGCTTTCTCTAACGTAGTCTTTAGCAGTAGCTTCAATTAATGCATGGGTATTAAATAATTCAATCTCCCCAGTTATTGTTTCACGGCAAATCTGTTTAATTAGTTTGTCAGTCACATATTCCATGACTACAGGTTGTTGGCTATAGCCAGCTAAATGCTGTTCTATTAGCGATCGCCCTTGCAGAGATAACAACGCTTCTAGCAATTCTCGCTTGGATATTTTGGGTACGATATCCTCTTGCAATTGCGTTAGCTTCACCCATTCTCGTTTGATTGCTAACCAGTACATCACTTGCTTTTCGTTAGCAGACAAGCGATTAAATTGTTGCTCTAAAATCTCCCAAATATCACCAAAAACAATAGGCCCTTGCTGCAAAAATTGCCTAACATCCCCGTCAAATAGCCGCTGGATTGTGGTTGCTACAATTTTCAAAGCCAAGGGATTACCTGTATAGCGCTGAATCAAGTTGTCGTATTCAGTCGCAGAATGCACCAGTCCTTTGCTTGTGATAATTTGCTGTGCTTCTGCTTGCGGTAGACCAGTTAGTTGCAGTGATCGCACGGGTAAAGTTGCTCCTTCCCTTGCTGTGAAACCACTTGGTTTCTCCCGGCTGGTGAATACTAGGCAACTTTGATGGCGTTCATCTCCCACTCGCCTGAAAAGGTGACCGTATTCTTGATATCCCGAACGATAGCGACCGGATCTTTTCCCACTCTCCAAAATCGATTCGGCATTATCCAGTACAATCAGACAACGTTGGGAGCGTAAATACTTCATCAGGCAAGAAATTTGTTTGTCTACAGTTTCTGGCAGATTCACTTCTTGCTGATCGGAAACAAATAAAATTATTTCCCTTAAAAGATCAACTATTGGTGGGGCATTTCGGAGACTGCGCCAAATTACATAATTAAACTCGCCCTGTAACTGTTCTGCCAATTTCACAGATAAAGCTGTTTTACCAATACCCCCCATACCTAACAGCGCTATCAAACGGCATTTATCATTAATAATCCATTGTTGCAGCTTTGCCTGTTCGGCCTTGCGTCCATAGAAGATAGAGACATCAATTGCTTCTCCCCAGTCTTGACGCTGCTTCCCTTTAGGGGCGGTGGTATAAGCTTCTAACTCTACTGGCGAGAGACTCGAATAACGCCGTCTCAAGACAGATTTGATGTTACTTTTATTAACATTCTCTCCTAGTGCCTTTGAGATCGTCTGCCATAACCTAAAACCTACATCTCGGATGTAATCATCGTCATAACCTGAGCTTTCTGCAATTTGTGCATAAGTGTATCCTTCCCACGACTGACGGAGCACTAACTCTTGAATGTTAGTTAAATGCTTTTGCTGTAAAGCTATGTCTAAAATCAGCATTGCTTGCTCAAAAGTCAAATCTATGGCTCCCACAGGTTGTCAAAAATAGATTATCCCAGTATTGGTTATGGGGTTTACTTTATAAAGCTGATTTTAAGTCTATTTACTTTAGTGATTCACTTTTTAATTATTTACCTGATTTTTTATGATTTTTTCTCACGCTAAAACAGTATCACTTAAGTCCATTGTTATATTATTAACTATTTTATATAGTACCAGTATTTTTACGCAGGCTAATTAAATGAAGATTATAGCAATCCGATTTGATTCCTGAATCGCTCGTAGAGACAGGGAACTCTTAACAGGAAAGAAGGAATAAATGTGTACCTAGTTCCGCAAAAATCAAATAGGAGTTTTATATAAGAGTTAAAATATAATATTGTATACAAAAAGCAAAAATAGCAAGGTTCGTAAAGATATATTTTTAATCAAATTAAAAATAACTAAAAATTTGTCTTTATTAACTACAGTTAATATACGATTTAATATATTAAAAAATTTTATTTATAAATCACATTATCCTAGTGCAAAAAAGTCAGTGATCATCCAAATTCTTTAGCTGAGTTTTTTCAACTACGAAGTTTTCTCAGTTCAACAAGCTGCCATCAATCTGCTTTGATCAGCAGCCTTGGTTTGCCATTGCGTCGATAGACTGACCCCACGCCGACCCAGTGCTAGAAGCAAGTCGATGCTGTAATACGTTTGTTTAATTATCTCCACTACTTATCAGCCTGATTGGGAGTTAATATTTAACGTGGATTGTGCAATACTTGCGCTCTTGTCAACTTTTGATAAAACTTTTAGCACATCATAGGTTTCATAATCAATACTCCAAAATATCAATTTCAAGGAAGTATATTGAGTTATGTGTATTGAATTTGGACGAGAAATCTGCGGTAATCTCGATATCGCAGAGTTACGAGAATGGTTAGTTACCAACGGTATTGGTGGTTATGCTTCTGGCACAGTTGCAGGTTTACTTACCCGGCGCTATCACGGTTTATTGGTAGCGGCATTGAAACCACCTCTGGGCCGCACTTTGTTGCTGGCCAAACTTGATGAAACTGCCGTATATGATGGACGCTCTTATTCTTTACACACAAACCGTTGGGTGGATGGGATTGTCAGTCCTCAAGGTTATCGACACATCGAAAGTTTTTCTTTAGAAGGGACAATTCCCGCCTGGCGTTTTGCCTTGGCTGATGCTTTGTTAGAAAAACGCGTGTGGATGCAGCAGGCAGCTAACACAACTTATGTACAATATCTCCTGCGTCGTGCTACCCAACCGTTAAAGTTGACGCTCAAAGCAATGGTCAACTACCGCGATTATCATGGTGATACCCAAAGTAATGGTTGGCAGATGAGTGTTAATCGAGTTACGCAAGGAATTTCTATTACTGCTTATCCAGGTGCTGTACCCTTATATTTACTAAGTGACAAAGGCGATGCTGCTCCCGTCCACCATTGGTATTATGGCTTTGACTTGGCGGTTGAACGTTATCGCGGACTGAACGACAAGGAAGACCACCTCCACGCTGCTAGCTTTGAAGTTACACTCCAACCTGGAGAATCACTTACGTTTGTTGCCAGTACAGAAAAGCAACCAGATTTGAATGGTGAAGCAGCAATCAACCTACGTCGCACTTATGAGCAAAAACTGCTCGAACCTCTACAATCTAAAGACTCACCCACTTGGATTAATCACTTGATACTCGCTGCTGATCAGTTTATTGTCAATCGTTCAGTACCAGAAGATAGCGACGGCAAAAGTATTATTGCTGGTTATCACTGGTTTAGCGACTGGGGACGCGACACCATGATTAGTCTACCTGGTCTGACAATTTCTACTGGTCGTCCAAAGGTTGCACGCTCTATTCTTCGCACTTTTTCTCGGTATGTAGACCAGGGAATGTTACCAAATCGCTTTCCTGATGCAGGTGAGCAACCAGAATATAATACAGTTGATGCTACTTTATGGTACTTTGAAGCAGTCCGCGCTTACTACAGTGCCACAGGCGATGATGATTTGCTTAACGAACTATTTCCGGTACTTGCAGATATCATTGATTGCCATTTTCGCGGTACACGCTTCAACATCCACCTCGATGCAACTGATGGTTTGCTCTACGCCGGGGAAACAAGTGTACAACTTACCTGGATGGATGCCAAAGTTGGAGATTGGGTAGTCACGCCCCGGATTGGTAAGCCCATCGAAGTAAATGCCCTGTGGTATAATGCGCTACGGTCAATGGCAAAGTTTGCTCAACAGCTTGGTAAACCACATCAAGAGTATGAGGCAATGGCAGATCGTGGCTTAAGCAACTTTTCTCGCTTTTGGAATCAGCAAACAGGCTATTGCTATGACGTTATAGACAGTCCAGATGGCAATGATGCATCCTTGCGTCCTAACCAAATATTTGCAGTTTCATTACTAGAAAGTCCCCTCTCGCCTGTTCAACAAAAGGATGTAGTTGATGCTTGTGGGCGAATGCTCCTAACTTCTCATGGATTGCGATCGCTTGCTCCCAATCATTCCCAATATCAAGGAATTTACGGAGGCGATCAGTATCAACGAGATGGAGCTTATCATCAAGGAACAGTCTGGGGTTGGTTATTAGGCCCGTTTGTTCTAGCTCATCTACGCGTTTATCAAAATCCTCAACAAGCTCGCCAATTTCTCCAGCCCATGGCCAATCATCTCACGGCTCATGGGCTTGGTAGCCTCAGCGAAATTTTTGATGGCGATCCTCCCATGACTCCACGGGGATGTATTGCCCAAGCTTGGACGGTTGCAGAAGTTTTGCGCGCTTGGTTAGCGACAATTCGTAATTAAGAGGCATAAGATTTGCAATCACTTTCTTAAAATTTTTCTGTTTTTTTCTGCCAAATCCCATTCTCAAGCAGATACTGGTGGCGCGAGTTCCTTTTCAGGAATGGGGAAATATTACAGTTCATTGCAATCTCTGCTTTAAGGGTTGTCAAGTTGAAGTCATTTCGACTACGATAACAAAGCAAACTCATAACGACTACATTTAAATCCCCTGTTGATGAGTTAGTTCAAGCTCGGCTTCCTAAACAGATAGATATTGCGACGTCCTAGTAAATTAATAGAGAAATCACCCAGTATGGCAGACCCCAAAACATTGACAACCGCTGATGGTATTCCAGTTGCGGATAACCAGAACTCTTTGACAGCAGGTGAGCGTGGCCCTGTGCTAATGCAGGATTTTCACTTGATGGAGAAGCTAGCTCACTTCAATAGAGAACGAATTCCTGAGCGGGTTGTTCATGCGAAAGGAGCCGCTGCATTTGGCACCTTCACTGTCACTCAAGACATTACTCGTTACAGTAAAGCCAAAGTTTTTTCAGAGATTGGTAAGCAAACCCAGGTTCTTCTCCGATTCTCTACAGTGGGAGGCGAAAAAGGTTCAGCCGATGCCGAACGTGACCCCAGAGGCTTTGCAGTCAAGTTTTATACAGAAGAAGGTAACTGGGATTTGGCAGGTAATAATACGCCAGTCTTCTTTATCCGCGATCCGCTGAAGTTTCCTGATTTCATCCATACGCAAAAGCGTAATCCGCAAACGAATTGCAAAGATGCCAACGCTATGTGGGATTTCTGGTCACTCAGTCCAGAGGCTCTGCATCAAGTTACGATTCTATTTAGCGATCGCGGTACTCCCAAAACCTATCGCCACATGAACGGCTATGGTAGCCATACATTCAGCCTGATCAACGCCCAAGGACAACGGGTTTGGTGCAAGTTTCATTTCAAAACCATCCAGGGCATTGAAAACTTTACCGCAGAAGAAGCAGTACGGGTTAAGGGAGAAGATGCAGACCATGCAACCCGTGACTTATTTGAAGCGATCGAGCGCGGCGACTATCCGAAGTGGCGAGTCTGCATTCAGGTGATGACTGAAGAACAAGCAGCACGTCATCGGGATAATCCTTTTGACCTAACGAAAATTTGGAAGCATTCCGAATATCCCTTGATAGATGTGGGTGTTCTCGAACTCAACCGCAATCCGCAAAACTACTTTGCTGAAGTTGAGCAGGCAGCATTTTCTCCTTCTAACGTCGTTCCTGGTATCAGCTTCTCTCCAGATAAAGTATTGCAAGCTCGCATCATGTCTTATCCTGATGCTCACCGCTATCGGATCGGTGCGAACTATCAGCAATTGCCAGTCAATCAACCGAAGTGTCCAGTAATGCACTACCAGCGCGATGGTGCTATGGCGTTGGGTAACAATGGCGGCAATGCACCCAACTACGAACCTAATAGCTATGAGAACGCGCCAAAACAAAATTGTGCTTATGCAGAGCCAGCTTTAGACTTAGGCAACGTCAAAGCCGATCGCTTCGATCACCGTGCAGGAAATGACAATTACACCCAAGCCGGCGATCTCTATCGACTCATGACACCCGATCAACAAGAGCGTCTCATCCAAAACATTGTGGGCAGTTTGAGTCAAGCACGAAGTGATATTCAGATGCGCCAACTCTGCCACTTCTTCCGTGCAGATATGAATTACGGCCGTCGTGTGGCACAAGGTTTGGGAATTGCGATTGATCCATCGATGATGCCAAAGTCTGGTCAAGCGGTTGGGGTGTAAATAATTCGTAATTCGTAATTCGTAATTCGTAATTCGTTATTACGAATGGGGATAAAAGGTAATTTGTTATATCTCGCTGATATTAACTAATTCAGATACGCGGCTTCTGTAAGGAAATCGCGTATTTTTTTGTTGACAGTGTTGATTATTTCCAAATGGTAGGGGCGATCGCAGCCATAAACAACAAAAAACCAATTTCTCGCACATAGCTGATAAAAACACTTCTATTTAATAACCCATCCCAGAGATAGCCTTGACGTTTCGGCGTAGCGATCCGCTTAAAAGCATGAGTCCAGCTACCGTAAATACCAGGGCCCTTAAAACCACACTAATTAGTAAGAATAGACTCAATCTTATACACACGGGGATAGAAACCGCGCTGAAAGTGTTTCCATTGACTTTCTAAAATCCAGAAAAATGCAGGTATAGCACAACCAATGAGAGCGATAAGCCTGACGGCATAGCTAACGCTTATCGCACTTGCATTTGCTTTCTGCTGTATCATCAATGTTAAAACAGCCCCAGTCCCCGTAATTCCCAGCGCTATGATTACCCAAATCTGCTGATTGTAGTCCTCGATAGTATTTTGGATAAAAAAGTATTCTTCTTTGAGCAACTCTAATTCAAATTCGCTGAGTGGCTTTGGTTGAGGTTCAGCAGGTGATGGGTTAGACATGGCGAATGGTAGAAGTCACTGAGATTAATATAAAGTACAATACTGCGCTAGTTAAACGTGATATCAAGTTTCTCGAAAAGATACGATAGATTTAAGACCAATTGCGCTTGAAGCTAATTCTCCCATAGTCAGCTTATGCAAATTACTCTCAATCTGGACGAATCTCTTCTCAATGAAGCCTTACAGCTTACTAAGATTTCCAACCAAGAAGAACTAATTAGCCTAGCGCTGCAAGAATTTGTGCGATCGCGTCGCAAGAAAAATCTTCTCGACCTCGCCGGACAAATTCAGTTTGCCCCGGACTTCGACCATAAAGCTCTGCGCGAAACTCGTCATGCTGCTGATTAATACATCGGTTTGGATCGGCGTGTTCCGCAATCGCAGCGGTCAAGTTCGTCAACAGCTTGAAACTCTGATTGCCGCTCGTGAAGTTTTTCTCACCCGATTCACTCAGTTGGAATTGCTTCAAGGGAGTTTAAACGAGCAAGAGTGGACTCTCCTCTCCACTTACCTCGAAACACAAGATTACATTGAACCCACACCTCATTCCTGGCAGGCCGCTGCTCGCATTTACTATGACTTGCGCCGCCAAGGACTGACGGTTCGCAGCCCAATTGATTGCTGCATCGCTCAAGCTGCACTGGAAAATAATCTACTTCTGATTCATAACGATCGCGATTTTGAGACAATTGCCCAAGTGCTATCGTTCCAACACCTTCGCTTCCAACCTTGAGCCTTGAGAGTCTCATTTACGGAGCTAAAAGCCTCGTTCACGGAGACAAAAGCTTCATTCACGGAGACAAAAGCTTCATTCACGGAGCTAAAAGCCTCATTCACGGAGCTAAAAGCCTCATTCACGGAGCTAAAAGCCTCGTTCACGGAGCTAAAAGCCTCGTTCACGGAGAAAAAAGCCTCGTTCACGGAGAAAAAAGCCTCGTTCACGAGGATAAAAGCCTCGTTCACGAGGATAAAAGCCTCGTTCACGGAGAAAAAAGCCTTATTAGAGACATTCAATTACAAAAATACCGCAATTGTAGGGGAACGGCTGCGATCGGATAATTGGAAACCCGATGCGCGTTGGCTAATGGGCGCAGGGCAAAATCCGTTACCTTACTATGAGATTTCGCTATAAAACTCGGAATTCATTCGAGGCGGTATCTGCTGAATTAATGTTCTAAACTGGCGATCGCCTTGAGTGCTACGCTTTGAGCGATCGCTCGTTTTTCAATGAATTCTCCAAATCTGCATTTTAATGAAGTAATACCAATTGAAAATTCAAAATTCAAATTTGCGTCTTTGCACCTTTGCGTATCAATACTTCAGCATCATCTAGGATGAGAAAGAGATACTCCAAATAAAAATTAACTGAATTAAGGTGTTGAAAAACACAAGGTGGAGCGAATTATGACAACTCCAACTCAGGAAGAAATCAGATTAGAAGAAGCTTTGACTCATAAAGCTCATTGGCGCAGATGGGGGCCTTATTTGAGCGATCGCCAGTGGGGTACAGTACGAGAAGACTATAGCCCAAATGGTGCTGCATGGGACTATTTCACTCATGAACAGGCTCGTTCCCGTGCTTATCGTTGGGGCGAAGATGGTATTGCTGGTATTTCTGATAACCACCAGCGTCTTTGTTTTGCGATCGCGCTTTGGAATGGTGAAGACTGTATTCTCAAAGAAAGAATTTTTGGACTAACAGGAAGCCAAGGTAATCATGGGGAAGATGTCAAAGATTATTACTTTTATCTGGACAGTACCCCGACTCATTCATATATGAAGGCATTGTACAAATATCCTCAAAAAGCTTTTCCCTATTCTGAATTATTAGCCGAAAATCAATGCAGAAATCGCCAAGAACCAGAATTTGAACTTATAGATACAGGTATATTTGATGACAATCGCTATTTTGATGTCTTCATTGAATATGCTAAACATAATGCTGAAGACATTCTCATCCAAGTTAAAGTAGTCAATCGAGGGCCAGAAGTAAAAACACTGCACCTATTACCTACTCTCTGGTTTCGCAATACTTGGTGTTGGAATGGAGATAACAGTAAACCTATTCTTAAACAAGTTAAATCAGGTAATGATTGGCAAATTATTGCCGCATCTCATCCAACTTTAGGAGGCAGATGGCTGTATTGTGAGGCAGCAAACGAGCTACTATTTACAGAAAATGAGACAAATAATCAGCGATTGTTTGGTTCTGCTAATACATCTGCCTATGTTAAAGATGGCATTAATGATTACATAGTGGATGGAATAAAAGAAGCAGTAAATCCTGATAAAGTTGGCACGAAAGCCTCTGCTGACTATTTGTTAACCGTTGGCGCAGGGGAAACTAAAACTATTAGATTACGCTTGTGCGATGTGCCGAATTTAGCTGAACCATTTGGTAAAGAGTTCGATGCCATCTTTTTAGATAGGCAACGAGAAGCAGATGCATTTTATCAGCGCATTACGCCATTTTCACTCAGTGAAGATATGCGAAATGTGCAGCGACAAGCATTTGCTGGGATGCTTTGGAGCAAGCAATTTTACCACTACATTTTAGAAGATTGGCTCAAGGGCGATCGCAATACACCACCACCTCCTCCAGAACGTCAAAAAGGTAGAAATCGGGAATGGTTCCATCTCTACAATGAAGATATCCTTTCCATGCCTGACAAGTGGGAATATCCCTGGTTTGCTGCTTGGGATTTGGCATTTCATACTATTCCTTTGGCAATGATTGACCCTGATTTTGCCAAGTATCAATTGGACGTTTTAACGCGGGAATGGTATATGCATCCAAACGGACAAATTCCTGCTTATGAGTGGCAGTTTAGCGATGTTAATCCGCCTGTTCATGCTTGGGCAACTTGGCGCGTTTATAAGATTGAACAAAAGATGTATGGACGGTCTGACCGCAAGTTTTTAGAACGGGTATTTCAAAAGTTGATGCTCAATTTCACCTGGTGGGTGAATCGCAAAGATACTGAAGGTAATAACGTCTTTCAGGGAGGATTTCTCGGTTTAGATAATATCGGTGTATTTGACCGCAGCGCTACTTTACCCACAGGTGGACACATCGATCAATCTGATGGTACCAGCTGGATGGGGATGTATTGCCTAAATATGTTGGCGATCGCTCTAGAGTTGGCAAAAACCAATTCTGTTTACGAAGACATCGCCACAAAATTCTTTGAGCATTTCCTTTATATTGCCAATGCCATGAACAAAATTGGCGAACTAGAAGTTAGTTTATGGGATGAGGCAGATGGATTCTACTACGATGTACTGCATTTACCGGAGCAACAGATTACTTTAAAAGTCCGGTCAATTGTGGGACTAATTCCCCTATTTGCAATTGAAACCATTGAACCAGAAACCTTAGAAGCGCTTCCCGGCTTTAAACAGCGCCTAGAATGGTTCATCAAAAACCGACCTGACTTGAAGCAAAATGTCGCTTGTATGGTAACTAAAGGGGTGGGCGCAAGAAGATTGCTGGCAATTGTTTCACAAGATAAACTCAGAAGCATTCTGCAAAAAATGCTCGATGAAAATGAGTTTTTCGGAACCTACGGCATCCGGGCGCTTTCTCGGTTTCATGCTGAACATCCCTATATTTTTGATGTCGATGGGGCCAAATTTTGCGTAGATTATGAACCTGCTGAATCTAGCAGTAGTTTATTTGGTGGTAATTCTAACTGGCGCGGCCCCATCTGGTTTCCGGTGAATTTCCTACTAATTGAATCCCTACAAAAGCTTCATCATTATCTAGGAGATGATTTCCAAGTCGAATGTCCTACAGGTTCTGGTAAAATGATGACGCTTTGGGAAGTTGCATGTGAACTATCTCAGAGACTAACCCGAATTTTCTTGCAAAATTCCTCTGAACAACGTCCCGTTTATGGTAATACACAAAAGTTCCAAACCGATCCGCATTGGCGAGATTTGATTCTTTTTTATGAGTATTTTCATGGCGATAACGGAGCCGGAATTGGAGCAAGCCATCAAACTGGATGGACAGGTTTGGTTGCTAAATTGATCCAGCAATTTGCTGAGTATGAAGGACAAAATCAGAAACCTGAGATAGATAAAAAAAATGAGGCGATCGCCTTAGTATAAGGAAGTAAAAATCAACTCATAGTGCTGAGTGTTGAGTATTGAGCTTTGAGTGAATATAGTAATAAATCTTTTGCTCAAAACTTAGTACTTTTAACTCAGGACTCTTCGTTGTGGCTGTAAATCAAAACATAACCCAATTAAAGGAGGCAAATAAATTGAAGATTGAACAAAAGGAGAATTCTCGCCTTCGTTGGATTAATTTGAATTCTGCGATCGCATCAGTTGATGAAAGTGCAGATTTAATTCAAGGGCTGAATCAAACTCCTAAAAGTTTGCCATGCCGTTATTTCTACGATGACCGAGGTTCAGAATTATTTGAGCAGATTTGTGACTTGCCAGAATATTATCCTACTCGCACTGAGCAAGCAATTTTAGAAAATTACGCTTTAGAAATTGCTCAAATGACAGGCTCCTGTCATTTAATCGAATTAGGTAGTGGTAGTTCACGCAAAACTCGTCTGCTCTTAGAAGCATACAGCCAAATCAATCAAGAACTACAATATTATCCAATTGATGTCAGTGCTGGCATTCTTAAAACCACCGCTTTAGATTTGCTACGTCAATATCCCAAATTAAAGCTTTGTGGTTTAGCAGGAACATATGAGCAAGCATTAGCACAGCTTCCCCCTGCTGAATTACAAAATCGGATGCTCATTTTTTTAGGAAGTACTTTAGGCAATTTGAATCAGGAACAATGCAATAAATTCCTAACTCAAGTTCAACAAGCCTTAAAACCTGGAGAATTCTTTCTTTTAGGAGTAGATCTGCAAAAACCAATAGAAATCCTCGAAGCAGCTTACAACGATTCTCAAGGAGTAACCGCCGCTTTTAACCTCAATATCTTACGCCATCTCAATCAACGTTTTCAAAGTAACTTCGTCATCGACCAATTTGCTCACTTAGCTTTTTATAATCGGGTAGAAAACCAAATTGAAATGCATCTTCGTAGCCTGAAAACTCAAACCGCAGTGCTAGAAGCTTTAGATTTTGAAGTTTCATTTCAAGCAGGAGAAACTATTCGCACCGAAATTTCCCGTAAGTTTTACATACCAACTTTAATCTCTGTTTTAGAGAACCACGCCTTCCAAGCATTACAAGTATGGACTGATCCTCAAGCGTGGTTTGGCTTACTACTTTGCCAACGCCAATGTATAAATAATGAGTGTCCGTAAACTGTTAGGACTTACGCAATAACTCTCTGAAACTCTTATAACTTAGTGTCCTTTGTGTTCTTTGCGGTTCGTTTTTTCATAATTTTGCGTAAGTCCTGACTGTAACAGTCACTCAAATTAAGATATCCTGCGTACAAATTCAATGTTGCAGCTAACCGCAGGATGTCAAACAATTTTGGATTTTAGATTTTGGATTGATTCCACAGATAAATTTGCTTGCTCTGTACCATTAAGGTAAGGAACTATTGGTCAATAAACAATAAATAATTTTTTTTGCTCTTCTACTTATCTTGACGGTAAAGGTTGTTTAGTAAGCTATCCATGATAGTGTTAATCTCGACAAAATTATTATCCATCGCCAGCATTTCCTCCGGCTTCTGGATATATTTATCCTCAATCAATTCATCTGCACAGTTCTCTATAATCTGACGAACACTTTCTTTAGTTGACTCAAGATGAAACTGTAAGGCTAACACCTTTTTGCCATAGATGAACGCCTGATTTTGGCAAGCTTCGCTGTAAGCTAATCGAGTTGAGCCTTGCGGTAAGTCAAATGTGTCACCATGCCAGTGAAAGACTGTAAATTGCCGCGGTAACTCATCAAATATAGTCGAAGACTTGGCTTCGTTTGTAATCTCAATAGGAAACCAACCAATCTCTTTATATTGCCCTTGATATACTTTTGAACCTAAAATATCTGCGATTAACTGTGAGCCAAGACAAATTCCAAGAACTGTTTTATCTTTCTTGATTGCCTGCTCAATAAATCGTTTTTCTTCAGTCAACCAAGGATATTTGTTATCTTCATAGATATTCATTGGCCCACCCATCACTACAACCCAATCCACATCATCAACTTGAGGTAAAGAGTCATTAGCATAGAACCTGGTTGCTGATAAAGAGTGATTTTTATTAACTGCCCACCTTTCGATGCTGGCAAGTCCTTCAAAGGGTACATGCTGTAAGTAATGGATTTTCATATTTATTTTTGAATTTTGAATTTTGAATTTTGAATTGTTATCTTCTGTCTATGCGTTGGGCTATATGTGCGAAATTTCATTAGGTGGGGAAATAATTTCGAGTCCGTAAATTGGGGCAGTTGCCATCGCTTTTTCGATGTCTGCGGGACTGACAGTAGGTGAGTGGGTTATATCTATTGCTGGCACACCTATTTCCATAAAAAACTTCTCTAACCCTGCTGGCGTCACCCAACACAGTAATTTAGCAGGTTTTAACCCCATATTTGCATATCTGTGGAGTTGACCTTTGGGAGAATGGAGAAAAGTGCCAGCAGTCGCAACAACCGTCTGTTGATCCAACTGGAATTCTAGTTCTCCCTCTTGAATATAAAAAGCTTCATCTTCGTGACTATGAATGTGAGGTGGTATGCCGCTTTGGGGTTGAACGATAATCTCAACTAAGGCGTAGGCTTTACCAGTATCTTCGCCCAAGGCTTTAAAAGTATACAAGTCCCCAAGTACCCAGTATGAGGAACCTTGTCCTGGCTGCTGCAATATTCCTTGCAGATTAATTGTCATTGCAATTTCCTTCCTTAGATATAACTGTCTTTGTTGTTAATACGTTCTCTCAAGCCAAGTTAGCTTCTACCTTGCCAGTCTCTGGACATACACCGACTTGAAGCACAGTGTCCATTACATCTGCATTCATGCGAGTAGCCATTTCTGGGCAAGGCTTGTTTGCATGAAGATTAACTTGAGTTTGGGTAGTATCTTTCTTTTCTAGACTAACTGTTTGCCGCCCATATTTCAGAACAGTTGACATCCAAATTAATTCGTCCATAAACCTTTCCATGCGCCGAATATAAGTTGGTTTATCAATTAAATTGCCTGACTCATCAATCAGTTTTTGAACATTACTAAAGTTGAGGTCATAGAAAATAGTTACTAACCCCAACTCACGCATTACAGGTAATAAGTTTTGGATGACCCTTGTGCCACCAAAAGGCCCTGACGAAACACCACACAGCCCGACAGCTTTATGGATATATTCTTTTAGGCAGGTATCAAGTACGTGTTTGAGTAAACCAGGATAGCCATGATTGTATTCTGGTGCAACAATGATTAATCCATCTGCGCGTTCGATGGTTGCAGAAAACTGAGGGTCTTTGATAGATTCACCTGCATCATCAGTAGCGATCGCCATATTTCTAATATCTATCAGTTCGGTTTCCAGGCGATCGCGGGCTGCTACCTGCTCAACAATAAATTTTGCAACATACTCACTCTGGCGACCTTTACGAGGAGTACCGAGAATCACAGGGATAAATAGGGATGCATCTAGCATAGTTTTGTTCTCTCTACTGTTCTTAACCAAACGACCAAGAGGAATATTTTGTAACAGCGCTCCCAACTTTTCTGGATCATTCAACAATTTAGCGTTAATGGGGGTTTTTATTACTCCTGGGGCCACATTAGACTGTATGGACTACTGCCAATATGCGACGTTCTACCATCGTAACTATGTTTAAGATTGTACGATTATACTGAGGACATGAATCAGGCAAACTACTCCTGGTCAGCCGGAGAAATTCTGCAAAACCGCTATCTCTGAATGCACTTGGTTAGCACAAGAAATAAACGATTGGCTCAAGCCGCTCAGATAGCGAAGCATTTCCTAATCGTATTGGTTTATCTTAGTCTCTTGGTAGCTAAGACCTCACAAGTTTATATGGGTTGCAAAAGCAGAAAACAGCATGATAAAAATTCGCGGAATCTTGAAAACTGCTCAAACAGCACAAGAAAAATTAAAAACTGGGATATCGCCTCAAAAGGTTGCTGATTTCAAACAATTTATTACAAGCTCAGTTGCAACTATTGAGCGGTTATGCGCTGAAGCGAAAATAACTCCTCATCATCTACCAAAACAATCCCGTGAGGCTTACTATTTTCTTAAAAATATTGATTTAAAAAACTTGCCTACTACTTCTAGTCATCCAACTCAAACGCACGTTGAGAGTATCCGCATTCAGAACATCAAAGCACAACAAGATTATATTTTGCAGAGTATTGTTAATGTTGCCTCATCTCCCACCCTAAATTCTGTTGAAATACAGCAACTAACTCAAAATTTGGTAAGAACAGTAACAACAATTGAAAGAATATGCTCTAACCAACAAGCAACGCCAGCAAATCTGACTCGTTCATCGCGTCAAATTTTCTCTTGGATGAAGTTTTTAACTGATGAATATAATTTGCAACTTCACCTTAAAACTACTTCTCGTGTGCAGCAAATCGCCAAAGAAATCTTGATGACACATGGTCAAGAGTCGGTAAAAATAGCGATCGCATTTATTAATTTACCAGGATTATACAAAGGTAAAAGAAATGGTAACGCTGCCAATCTCATGATTAGTGAAGGGTTCATCAATGCCTCAGATGAAGTTTTGCAAGCTTTGGTAAAAACTGCTCTTTTTGGCAAGAGTCAAGATAATACACAAATTATTAGGGCATTTGCTAGTTCAGAAGAATACAGCAATGTACTGCTAACACTTGATTTAATTGTTGAAGTAATCGCCGAAAATCCCCAAGGTAAGTTTTATAACCTGGATGAGTTATTTAACAAACTCAACCATGAATATTTTGCTGCAACTCTTGCTAAACCTCGCCTAGCATGGAGCAAGATTAATACTTACCGCAAGTTTGGGCACTATGAACCAGCTAGAGATAGAGTGGTGATGAGCTTGACTCTTGATAATGCCAATATACCTGAGTTTGTAATTGAGTTTGTGTTATATCACGAACTACTGCACAAGTACCACGGTACGAAGTGGGTGAATGGTAGAAGAATGGTTCACACTCCTGAGTTTCGCGCTCATGAAAATAAGTTCAAGTTATACAAAGAAGCTCAGGGATGGTTACAAAAGTTAGCATCAGGAAAAAATTAGAGATTGGATATAAATTCTGGAATCGAGGTTGTCTAGCAAGTATTTAGTTCTAGATAAAAACCAACTATATAACTGAACTTATATGAAATCTTTCACCCCAGAAGTAATTAGAGCTATAACCCCTATGTTTATGGCTAGCATTGGAGCTGTAATTGGTGTTGCGGTTTTATTTTCTCCAAATACTAATGATGCAAAATCGTCTGCTGGTTTGGGTCTAGCAAGTACGGCAATTGCTGGCGCTGCTGGACTTGCTCAAAACAGCAAAAGCGAGCCTGACTTTTCAGTTAAGAAAGAGGGTAACAAATTACAAGTTGAAACACCAGGAAATCAAGACAGTGATTAACATTAGGTAGTTATGTTGCAAAAATATTTTCGGGATATCAAAATCTTAAGAGTAAGACCAGGCTCTACAATTAATCCAACTAGCGATTGTTTCCTTCGATAAATCACAGTTATTGAGCATTTCGATTGCTACTATCAGCACGAACAATATATTTATTGGCAGGCGAATTATTAGCAAGTGGTTCTATTTTTCCCTGAGCAACCAAAGTTTGATAAATTAAAGCTGTAATCTCTCCTCTAGTGGCAGGTTTACTGGGATTAAGAACTTTGGGATTTGGATAATTCACCACTATATTTTTTTTGGTTGCTGCTGCTACATCTCCTACAGCATATTGGGGAATTCTATTGGCATCTGCATAAGTATTAGTAATAATAAATGACGCAGGACGATTAAGATTCGCTGCCACTGCCTGTTGATCAGTTGTTGAAGGTGTTGAAGGAGTCACAGCATTAGCTGGTGCAGCCTGGGCTTTTGGTATTAATAAAGGCTGCATCAAACTAGTAATTGCAAGCGGTAAGAAAATAGGTCTTTTTGTGGCTCTGCGTGTGCTTTGTTGAGGAACTGCACTCTGCGTGGTTATGGGTACAGTAACTGCTGATGTACCAGCAGTTAGATTCAAACCTTTGCTTAAAGCAACTATAGCCTCAACCTTGGTAACAGATTGATTTGGACGGAAGTAACCACCAGGATAACCTGTCATAAATCCTTGCTGATATGCTTCTTCAATGGGACGAGTAGCCCAATAGTTAGCAGGAACATCTTTATATACAGCACCACCTTCTATCTGACGAATTGGCGGTTGGTCAAAAGCTTGACGAATGATGGCTGCAAATTCATCCCGGTCTACTGCCTGTTCTGGTCGAAATGTACCATCAGGATACCCAGTCACTATATTTCTTGCAGCTAAACTCCGAATAAATGGCTGCGCCCAGTAACTAGGTTGAACGTCACTAAAGGTAGTTGCAGGGGAAGATTGAGCATAAGTATCTAATGCTCCAACTGCAAGTACTATTAAATTTAAAGTTAGTAAAGATACGCCTGCTGATGCTAACTGAGTTAACCGCGTCATTATCTATGCCTCCTATTTTTTAAATAATTAATTTTCTAATACTTCAATGGTTATTAATAAATAGTGGAGATTTAGTGGATAAATCTATCCCACAACGAAAAATATTACTTTTGGGTGATTAGACTTATTCCTTTAGTTATAGATAACGCAACATTCTCAAATAACAAAATCGTCAATTTTTTAATAACGGCTCATGTTAATCGAATAATTTTCAATTTAGGTAGTAAAAGTCTCAAGTTTGGGTTCGAGAAGAAAAATTTAGCAGAGTTCTCCACAGGTTTTCCACTATTTAGATTTAGTTTAAATCTCAAACGATACCTTAATCAAATAAAATTTTCCTTGATAACCTGTTTTACTGCTTCAATTATCAGTTATTTTACGAATCTCTACCAACTTTACGGATAAAAATCAAGTATTACTTGAGTATGTATGAGATACATTTAAAAAAAGTATTTCTTTGGGTAGTAGAGTTATCGCCTTAAAAAGCAAGATGGTTAGCGCCAGGGGGTAAAATGCGTCAACTCATTATCCAAGTGCCACGGGGAAACGGAAAAGCAGTTATTGACATCGCCAAATCTCATAACGGCTCAAATCTTTCACGCTTTGAAGGAAATGCAGAAGAACCGATTGATGTAGTGATTGTTCACGTTTCTAATCGAGAAGTTGGGAAAGTCCTAGAGGAATTGCAAGACTTGCCCAAAGTACAGATCACGCTCATACCAACTGGTGTGATGACTCTGCAACCCCCTGCGTCGAAAGCACCGCAACAAGTTGTGGATGTGGAAGAACGCAGTCCAATTGAGATTTTTCTTTCCGGTTTGCAAAGCGTTGGCTCTTGGCGAGGTTTTCTTGGTTATGCAGCACTGGCAGGCTTTGTAGTCTGGATTGGCTTGTATACTAATACAGCTTACCTACTAGTAGCAGCGATGCTGATTGCACCGTTTGCAGGCCCGGCAATGAATACGGCGATCGCTACTGCATGGGGCGATCGCAAACTCCTGGGGCGGAGTATTTTACGGTATTTTGCAGCTTTAGCAGTCACAATTGTCACTACTTGGCTACTTAGCCTGATACTGCGTCAAGAAATTCCCACCAGTTTAATGGTAGGAAGCAGCCAGGTTTCAGCAGTGGCAGTGCTTTTGCCATTGGCAGCCGGAGCAGCAGGGGCGCTCAACTTAGTGCAATCAGAACGGAGTAGTTTAGTATCTGGGGCAGCAACGGGGATGTTAGTTGCCGCTTCTTTAGCTCCACCTGCGGGAATTGTGGGTATGGCAAGTGCAATTGGCAGGTGGGATATGGCAATTTCGGGGCTATTCTTACTGTTTTTGCAATTATGCGGCATTAATTTTTCAGCATCCCTCTTGTTCCGAATGTTCGGGCTGTCTGCTCAAGGAACTCGCTATCAGCGTGGTAAAAAACGGGTATTCTTTTCTGCCTTGGTGATCACTGTCATAGCATTGGCAGGTTTACTAACTTGGCAGTTCTCTAATTCTCCCAATTTACAACGCTCTAGTCGTGCCCAACGTGCCAACGCCCAAGTCCAGAAAACTGTGGAACAAGTTGGTTTAGCAAAATTAGTCGAGTCGAATGTGCGCTTCACACGAGCCAATATTGAAGGTCAGGATACCCTGCTATCTGTTGTTTATGTGCAGCGTAAACCGGAAGTTACAGCCTCTAGTGAAGAAATTCGCGATCGCCTTACCCAATCAATTCAAACTCAATTATTGAAACAGGATTTTAACGTCACACCTTTAGTGGATGTTAGCGTACTAGAAACCCCTGCTAGTAAACAATAAAATCAATTCTCTAAAATTCGACATTAAATTACGAATTACGAATTACGAATTAATACTATGAGTAGTTCAAAGCTTTTAGAAAAACAAGCCCTAGAAAAAGAACGTAACGAAGTCTTGCAACAGTTAGAAGATTGGTTAGAAACTCCAATGCTGGTGCTGGGCTTTGTATGGTTAGCACTATTCATCATCGAAATCATCTGGGGGTTAAATTCTTTACTGGAAGCCGTTAGCATCACTATCTGGATTATTTTTATATTAGATTTTCTCCTGAAACTAGCGATCGCTCCTCATAAAATTTCCTACATCAAAAGCAGCTGGCTAACAGCTATTTCTCTATTTTTGCCAGCGCTGCGAACTTTTCGGATTATCCGAGTCATCAAAATACTCCGAACAGCACGGGCTGTGCGAGGACTACAACTGTTGCGAGTTATGACTCGTGCTAACCGAGGAATGCGAGTTCTCTCAGCAAGTATTAGCCGTCGAGGGTTTGGTTATGTTGTGGCATTAACAATGATTGTTACTTTAATCGGAGCAGCAGGGATGTATGCGTTTGAGAATGAAGTGCCTATAGAATCAGGGCTACATAACTACGGCACTGCTTTATGGTGGACAGCAATGCTCATAACAACAATGGGTTCTGAGTATTGGCCTAAAACCCCTGAAGGTCGGGTGCTTTGTTTTTTCTTAGCGTTGTATGCGTTTGCCGTGTTTGGCTACGTTACTGCAACTCTAGCAACATTCTTTATTGGTCGTGATGCCGATGATGACGAAGCAGAGTTAGCTGGAGCGAAATCGATTCAAGTGCTTCAGGGTGAAATCGTAGCATTGCGGCAGGAAATTCAAGAATTATTGCATCAAAGTTCAGAGCGATGACGTTAGCAAAGATTAATGAATGAGGAAAGTTCATGAATGCAGAAATCTCCACAGCTTGGGATAAGGTTCAAAGCATGATCAACGGTTTCATAGCTTTGCTACCAAACATTGTCTTAGCGTTGATTGTCTTTATACTCTTTTTATTTGTTGCCAACAGAATTAAGGCACTAGTCAAGCGGTTAACTCGCAACCGTCGCTACGCCCGGAATCTAGGATTAGTACTGGGAAGGGTAGCGCAAGGGGTAACAATTTTGATTGGGTTATTTGTCGCCCTTTCCATTGTGATTCCTACATTTAGAGCTGGTGATTTGGTGCAACTATTAGGAATTAGCGGTGTGGCAATTGGTTTTGCCTTCCGTGATATTTTGCAAAACTTCTTAGCTGGTATTTTAATTCTGCTGACTGAACCTTTCCAAATTGATGACCAAATTGTTTTTAAAGGCTTTGAGGGAACTGTTGAAAATATCGAGACACGTGCAACAACAATCAGAACCTACGATGGTCGGCGGATTGTCATTCCTAACTCTGAGTTATTTACTAATTCGGTAACTGTCAACACTGCTTTTGAAAATCGGCGATTAGAGTACGATGTCGGCATTGGCTACAACGACGACATTGACCTAGCCAAGCAGTTGATGTTAGACGCAATGCATAGCGTAGACGAGGTTTTAAGAGATCCGGCTCCTGATGTACTAGTAATGGAACTTGCCGAAAGCACTGTTAACATCCGTGCGCGTTGGTGGGTTCATCCACCACGACGGGCAGATAATCTGATTTCGCGGGACAAAGTTATTACAGCAATTAAGAAAACGCTCGTTGCCAACGGCATTGATTTACCTTTCCCAACTCAACAAATTTTGTTCCACGACCAGACCGAAGAGACAGATGGCGATCGCTCCCGTCAGCGCGAAGGTTGGCCCGCAGGTAAAGGTGAAGTACCAAAGCCTCGCCGCATCAGTGATTCGCTTCTTTTACTTGCTCAAGTGCGCTCCTCCCAAGATGGTAACGGTAAGATAGATTCTCAAATCAACGAACAATGAGAAATGTCAAAGTAAGCAAACTTTGGGATCAGCTCCACTCAAGTTACTGGTTCATACCAGCAGTTATGGCAGTGGGAGCTACTGCTTTAGCTTTCACAATGCTTAATCTTGACCGTACAGACAAGCTAAAAATTAATTATTGGTGGGTTTACACTGGTGGATCTGATGGAGCGCGATCGCTATTAGAAGCTGTTGCAGGTTCTATGGTGAGCGTTGCTGCTACAGCTTTTTCAATTACAATTGTGGCACTTCAATTGGCTGCCGCCAATTTTGGCCCCCGGCTTCTGCGTAATTTCATGCAGGATACAGGTAATCAAGTTGTGCTTGGCACATTTATTGGTACGTTCATCTACTGCTTGCTCGTACTACGAACGATTCGTGGAGAAGGAGATGGATACAGCCAGTTTGTGCCACAACTTGCGGTGACAGTCGGTGTTTTACTGGCAATTATTAGCATTGGTATTTTGATTTATTTTATTCATCATGCTTCAACAATAATTCAAGCATCTAACGTCATTCAAAATGTTAGTGCAGATTTACATTCAGCAATTGAGCGGCTATTTCCAGAAAAAATAGGGCGTGGTGAACCAGAAGACAGACAAGGATTTGCAGAAATTCCCATGACTTTTGAGGAGGAAGCTTTACCGATTCGAGCAAATAGCACTGGTTATTTACAAGCAATTGATGATGAAGAATTGATGAAAATTGCTTGTAAGTATAATTTGCTAATACGCCTTCAAATTCGACCAGGTAAATTTGTAGTTCAAGGTAGCGATTTAGTTTTGATTTTTCCTGGTCACAAACTAAATCAGAAACTTGTTAAAAAAATTAATAATGCCTACATTATAGGTAAAGAACGTACAGAGCAACAAGATGTAGAATTTCCCATCGTTCAGTTAGTAGAAATTGCCTTACGCGCGCTCTCTCCTGCTGTCAATGATCCATTTACTGCAATTCGCTGTATTGACCAATTAAGAGCTGGGTTCTGTCATCTTGTTCAAAGAAGCTTTCCTTCACCTTATCGCTATGATAATAATAAACTGCGCGTAATTGTTGAAAGTGTAAAGTTTGCGGAATTAACTGATGCTGCTTTTAACCAAATTCGCCAGTATGGATGCTCTGATGTCGCAGTCACTAGTCGTTTGTTAGAAGCTATAGCTGCAATTGCTACTTACACTAAGAATTCTAAATATCAAGCAGTCCTGCGGCATCATGCGGAAATAATTTTACAAAATAGCCGTGAGGGACTCTCGCAAGAACAAGACCGCAAAGATGTAGAAGAAAGATATTACCAGGTTATTAAAAATTTAGATAATGACAGCAATATTAAAGATTGGAAATCACCATAACAATAGCATTGTAAAATTATTTTTTTTGGTAAATACGTATGAAAAATCTCAATTGGAAAGGTTATCGCGTTATCGCGTGGGTAGGGCAAACTCTACTAGCAATCTTTGTTATAGCCGCAGCAGGTCAAGGTAAGTGGTTAAATGCCTTGGGCCTTGCCTTCTTCCTTGCAGTATCTTTTGTGTTTGTTGTCCGAGATGATAAATTACCGACCTTGTTTGATTTTTTGTTTGTGTTGGCTGCATTGCTAAATGCTACTGGTTGGGTATGGGGTTTATTTGGTATGCCGGGGCCTTATGACGAAATAGTTCATGCTTATACGACTTTTGCAATTACCCTCGCACTGAGTTTTTTAGTCTATAGTTCAATGTTGAATATATTTCGGAATCATACACTCTTGTATCTAGTGACAATTACCAGTTTTGGAATTGCTATCGGTGCTTTGTGGGAAGTTGCGGAATGGTCTGCGGGGAAAATTCTTAGCACTCAAGTGATTGAAAGCTTGGATGATACTATTATCGATTTAGTTATGGACTCTCTAGGGGCTGGATTAGCAGCTTTAATTAGTCTTTGGGCATTACGAGAGTGGACAAATAGAAATACGGATGCAACCAATTCACAAAGTGAGACATACGTTTAAGTTACATTTTTTTGATATTTGGGAATAAAAATATGAAGGTTAAATATATAGAGAATCGGCAGATAAATACTACATCAAATTTAGGAAAATTTCTAAGATTAATGTCAGCCAAACAAAGGCATCTGCTATTATCTTTTATCGGGATAATGGTAGGATTTTTGGGTAGCTGTTCGACAGAGTTGCCTGGAGAAGTTCGCCCTTCAACTGTTGCTTCTCCTACGGTTAGTGAGTCACAGAATCAAAGTTCGCGCCCTCTAACACCAACTGCTGAGGATAACAATTTTGTAGTTGAAGTTGTCGAAAAAGTAGAACCGTCTGTAGTTCAAATTAATACTTCCCGAACTATCAAAAGCGAAGTACCACAATTACCTGAAGCATTTAATGACCCATTTTTTAGACGCTTTTTTGGTGACACCTTACCAACACAGCCTCAAGAACGAGTAGTACGCGGTGTAGGCTCTGGTTTTATCATCGATCCCAATGGACGAATTCTCACCAATGCTCATGTTGTCAACAATGCAGATACGGTGACGGTATCATTTTCAGACGGTCGTACTGTTGAGGGCAAAGTCCTAGGCCAAGATTCGGTGAGCGATGTTGCAGTTGTGCAAATTCCTGGTAATAACTTACCAGCAGTAGAAATAGCAAATCCTGATTCTTTAAGACCAGGACAGTGGGCAGTTGCGATCGGTAATCCTTTAGGTTTACAACAAACAGTAACAGTAGGCGTTATTAGCGCGATCAACCGTTCTTTAAATCTTTCCACTAGACCTAGTAGCTATATTCAAACCGACGCAGCAATTAACCCCGGAAATTCAGGCGGGCCACTCTTAAATGCTCGTGGTCAAGTGATAGGTGTCAACACTGCAATTATTCAGGGTGCTGAAGGTATTGGCTTTGCTATTCCTATAGATACAGCTCAAAGAATTGCCCAGCAATTAATTACTCAAGGCAAAGTTGAATATCCTTACTTAGGTCTTCAGATGCTAACGCTAACACCTGAAGTCAAGCAAAGAATCAATAATTATCCCAACAGTAACACCCGCATTGTCGCAGACCAAGGAATTCTTATTGTTCGCGTTATCCCTAATTCTCCTGCTGCCAGAATCGGACTACGCCCAGGAGATGTTATTCAAGCAATTAATAATCAGCCCGTTACCACATCTGAAGAAATTCAGCAGATTCTCGAAAAGAATGGCTTAAATAACTTACAAATCCAAGTGCTACGCAACGGACAGAACTTACAATTCACAGTACAACCTGAACCACTGCCATCTCCAAATAATATCCAGTCTTAAGTTTGTCAGGTAGGTCATGCCTACCTGACTTATCAACTATTTTCAACAGTTGATTCAGACTTGCCATTTACCACAGCTAATACTTTTTGCTCGTGATTATCTTTTTTATTTTCCTGCCAGTTGTTGAGTACATCCTCGACCAAAACTTCTTTAATCCAAGTCTGAAAGACAATTACTAATGGAACAGCGAGGAATACACCTAAAAACCCGAAAAAGCTGCCAAAAAAGACCACTGCTACTAAAGTAACTGCTGGCAAAAGAGATGCTTGGCTTTTCATGACTAAAGGCACTATAACTAAACTTTCAACCTGCTGAATACCAAAGTACAAAGCTATAACAGCAGCGATTTTCCAAGGTTCTTCACTTAATGCTAGCAGTGCAGGCGGAATCACACTTAAGGTTGGCCCAACATTTGGGATAAATTCTAATAATCCTGCCAAAATAGCATTAACTAATGGCAATGGTACTCCCAAAATCAACAGTCCAATATAGCTCAATGTTGCAATGACCAGCATAGTAAGGAGCGTACCTTTTATCCAGCCAGTCAACGAGACTGCACACTTATTTAGAATGTCATCAACTCGCCGACGATAAAAGGCAGGGAATAACATTATAAATCCCTGTCGATAGGGCGATGGATTGGCTAATAACATGATGGTAAGAGCTACAAAAAGCAGCAAACCTAAAATAATAGAAAGCGAGCTACTGACCAAGCTAAAAAAGTTGTTTATTAACCGATTTAACCAATCTTGTAAACCTTGAGTCAGATACCTAAGTCCGCGAATATTTTCTAAGAGTTGGTCAGGAATTACATTTTGTAACCAGTTGTTCCACGATCGCAACCGTTCTAGTCCTATAGGCATAATATTACCAAATTGTTGCAATTGCTCAACAAGACGCGGCACAATCAGTGCAAAAAAACCGACCAAAACGGCCAATAAAAGAATAACTGATATGGCAACTGCAATTCCTCGCTTGATACGAAATCTTTGAAAAAAGCTCACTAGTTGATTTAGGACTGTAGCTAAAACTACCGCTGCAAATACCACCAAAAGTATTTGCCGAATTTGCCACAAAATGTAAAGAGATATCACAAGAGCGAGAAACCCGATTAATTGTCCGAATCGCACAATTTAGCCCCCATTTTTTTTGTTATTACCAGCTATTGTGCTGAGTTTAATTACTTCAAGTTAGCTGTATCGCTATATTTAAAAAGCCACTAGAAGACTGATTTTTGAAGAGCAGCGATATATGCGCCTTCCGACAGAATTTAGGTATTTTCTTGAGAGAGTAATCTGATATGAGCAAACCTTGAAGACTGTACTCATAAAAATGCAAAAACCACGTCCCAGTAATATATTGATACGTGCTTTCGTATTGATTTTTGTCAGTTTAGCTATCTTCATGGTTGGCTCAATATTCTTTAACATGAGTAGACAATTTAGAGAAAGCCCTGAAAATATTGAAGAGCCTGAACAGGGATTATTGAAGTAATACAGTAGGAACCTCAGCAACTAAGACTTATCTAAGTAATAGGGTTGGGAAATTTGCATCATGTATAAACCGATTAAGTTCATTTCTTGGGTATTGATAGGCATCCTATTGTTTTCGATGTCCGGCTTGCCTAGCTTGGCTAGAGATGTACCCCAATTTCCGCTTTCAGAACCTCAACAGTAGCAACCAACTGAACCAAAGCAGCCTGTAATAACATCTCCTAATGCACCAGGATTAAGTAATCCCCAGGAATTTGAAGGCTTTGTAGACAAAATTATCAATGAAGAAATATGAACCTATCCCACTAATACCGGAGATATGATAATTTGCTGTTGATGACGGAAAGTTGTATCAGGGTATGGCTGGGCGATTTGAAGGATTAAGCGATCTAGAATGGAGACTGTTTGAAGATATATTCCCCAAAGAACCAGAAAAAACAGAGGTGTACACACATCTGTGTACTAAACCGAAATCATTGTAGATCCGTCATTATCCTCCGATAAATTGGAGGACTTTGAGGGATTTTAGCCCCCCTTGGAAAGGGGGGTTGGGGGGATCAAAAGCCTGTGGGACAACTCTCAAAGACTTGTGTGTACACGGTAGCTTGTAGGAGAGGGAGGCTGGAAGGGAGAGGTTTGCCGAACTCACGTCTGGTTAATAAAAAATGCTTGGTAAGTAATATGAAGTTAAATAATATAAAACACAATTTTTTTCCTATTATCAAGATTATATCTTCAGTTCTCATAGCCAGTGCAATAGGATTGGAACTATGGAATATTTATGCAGCCATAAATAACATTAAAGTACCAAACAGCCTGAATCCAGTTTTCTGGATTGAGCGCATTGCTGTTGTGAGCCATTTAGTTGAGGCAGTTATAGCAGCTTTTTATGCGCCTTCAAAACAAAAGATGCCTCTACAATATGGTACTTATACTTTTTTTGTGGGTACAGTGGCTTTGTTAGAACTGTTTGGTAAAGAGGACAAACTGTAAATTAAGCAGATTTCAAGCGTTGCTTAGGTTCAGGAATTGTACGCCCTAACTTTTGAGCAATCTCAATCCATTCTTGCATAATAATTTCTATATTTTGCAATGCTTCTTGATAGGTTTCGCCATCGGCAACACATCCGGGTAAGTCTGGAACTTCGGCAATAAATGCTTCGTCTTCTTCGCTCCAGTAGAGAATTATTTCATAGCGAAGGTTCATTTTTACTTCCTAGCTTATATTTAAGAATCACTGCACGAACTAGTTTAACGTGATAGCCTTTGGCTTTTCCTTTCTTGTGTTCTAGGTTCAATATTTCCTCAACACCTTCTTTAGTAAAAATATAGTGTCCACCACGAATCTGCTCATCAAAGCCTAGCCTGTATAACAGTTGCCAAAGTTGAGCAAAAGGAATGTCTGTATCAGAAGTTCCAGATAAAATTTTAGCCAAGAGTTTGTCTTGCTGACTCACGCTTTTACTTACTTATTAATATCGAAATATTTATATATTCTCATATTTTTGTAAGAGTTTGTTGCTGCTTGCATCTCCGTGTCTCCCCATCTTTGCGTCTTTCTTGCGCTACGGATTACTTAAAGGCACATTAGCTGATCTTGCACTAAGCCCGAACGACTATAAATCCCAGCTAAGAGGATGTTTTAAAAGTCTTATCGTCAGTAGTAAAAGGTTTCAGATCCCCCTAAATCCCCCTTGAAAAGGGGAGGCAGTGCGTTGCGGGGGTTCCCCCCGTTGTAGCAACTGCCGTGGACTTTAAGAAGTTTCCCCCCCCCTTTTTAAGGGGGGCTAGGGGGGATCAGCCAGTGCTTAATACAACAAACCACTTTTCAAACAACCTCTAAACAAGCAAAGTCTACCTGTGTGGACTGCGAAAAATAATATGCCCCTTCATCTCCCTTATTTCCCAAATTTTTCTAGGTAAAAAAATTAAATGCTTCACACAGCTGATCTCTTTTTTTTGGGAAAACTATATGTGGTTGGACAGTTAACGGCAGCTATAAAGACTGAAATATCTAACTTCGCCGTTCATGGTGTGTAAGTTTCATATCTTGCACTAAGCGCCGTGACTATCAAATGGTGCGACTACATAAACGTAGTTTGCCTGTGCAGGCTAAGGAAAATTAGTGCCTTTAAAACCCGTTACTCACGACTTTGTACATATAGCCCTACCTATTTAAGGCAGGTAAAAAATGGGAACTAGTCTTAAATTCCAACAAAACAAGGTGCCAAATATTTTCAAATCGAGAAATTTCAATGTTACATAGTAATCAAGAAAATTTTAAAGAAGAAAAACTAAAATTTATTTTTTTTGAAGTTACACCTGCCCTAAAATCTACAAATTTTTCTTGTTTTGCTATTGGAGAAAGCGTATCTTTTTTTGGCTCTTGGATGATGCAAATTGCCTCAATATGGTTAGTTTATCAATTAACCAACTCAGCTGTGTCAGTGGGTGTAATTGGTTTTGCAAATCAAGCTATGGGCTTGATTATTACACCTATAGCAGGAGTACTGCTTGATCGTTGGAATTTGCGATTAGTACTATTAACTACTCAACTATTATTTATTTTGCTATCTTCTGCATTGACATTTTTAACTGTTAGCGATCGCATCACTGTTGAATGGATTATTGTTATCGGTTTATTTCAGGGTATAGTAAAAGCTTTCGATTTACCAGCACGCCAGATTATTCTTCCCAGACTCATTGAAAAAAAAGCAGATTTTACCAGTGCAATGGCTGTTCATTTATTATTGATGAATACAGCTAAACTCTTCAGTCCTATGATTGGAGGCTTACTAATCGCTAAAGCTGGTGTAGCTCCATGCTTTTTAATAAATACTATTAGCTATTTACCCTTGGTGTCAGCCCTTTTAACTATTCAAATGAAGCCAATTATCGTTAATTCACTATCAAAAAAACTTCAAATTTGGAAAAATCTAAAAGAAGGTTTTATGTATGTATATGATTTTTTGCCAATTAAATACGTTTTAATATTGCACATCTTAGTTTGTTTTATGGCAATGACTCATATAAATTTAATCCCCATTTTCGCAAAAGAAATTCTTAATGGTAACGCTGAAATTATGGGATTTTTGATGACAGCTTCAGCATTTGGTTCTATAATTGCCTGTCTTTTTCTTATTTTACAGAAAACAGTTATTAATCTCGAAAAAATTATAGCCATCTCTGCTGCAATGTTAGGTTTATCTTTAATACTCTTTTCTCGGTCAACAAAGTTAGAATTTTGCTTGGTACTCATGTTTTTCATAGGCATGAATAATAGTCTAACTTTTGCCACAATTAATAACTTTATACAATTAGTGATTATCAATGAAGATAAAAGAAGTAGAGTAACTAGTATATTTAGTACAGGTTTTTTAGGAATACTACCTTTCGGTAATTTATTTTTTGGAGAGTTATCTAATGATGTTGGTGTTGCTAATGCTTTATTATTTAGTGGAACTAGCTGTATTTTAGGAGCCTATTTTTTTGCTAAACAATTGCCCACTATAACAAAGTTAGTAAAGCCAATATACATACAAATGGGCTTAATTGCAGAAAAAGCATAAATATTAAATTTGAATAAAAAACATAACTTTTACTTTGTCAGGACTTATGCAACAATAATGTAATTTCGTCATTGCGACCGTAGGGAAGCAATCCCAAAGTCTTGATTCTCGTTGCGAGTGCGTAAGTCCTATTTGTAAAAAAGAGGAATGAGGGGACAAGGAGAAAGAACTATGAATACATCTTGCCCCTTCCAATTTTCCCCTTTCCCCATCCTCCTTTAGCCGTAACGATATGGTTAGCCGCGATCGCTTGAGCTACCGTTAACGTTAGTAATTGCAGTTTGGACAGGTTGAGTGGCAAGAACTGCTACAACTGGAGTAACCTGTGAAACAGATTTTTTACTCCGCCTTCGATTAGAGCCGCCAGCTTTGGAATACTCCATGCTGTTTCGGCCGTAGACAGTTGCGACTCCACCAAGCATTCGTTCAGACATTTCCGAGAGTGCTTTGTCCATCTGAGTTAGTGTCTTACGCGATTCCTCAATATTGGACAAAAGCGTGTTATGAGCTTCTAGGGTAGCACGGGTAGTATTGATTAGGCGGGTGTAGGCTTCAATGCTTAATCCGTGCCCTAAATCCAGCTTCTCATTAATAGATTTAAGCAGGGCGAGACGACGTTGGGCTTTGTCCACAGCAGCAGAACCGCGAGTTTTTAGAGACATGGGACATCCTCTTGAATCATTCTTTTTCAAGATAGTGCTGCGTCCTTCTGCCTGAGATGAGTAGTTTTGTGGATTTATTTGATCAAAGGTTCAACGCCATAATTGGGAGTTTGTCTGTGGTTTTACTCATCTATTTATATCAATTTATTGTTTCGGCATGAACGCAATCAGCAACACTGATCGCCGAAATAGTATTTGCGATCTCCGAAACAGTATTTGCGATCTCCGAAACAGTATTTGCGATCGCCAAAATAGTATTTGCGATCGCCAAAATAGTATTTGCGATCGCCAAAATAGTATTTGCGCTCTCCGAAACAGTATTTGCGATCGCCGAAATAGTATTTGCGATCGCCGAAATAGTAATTGCGATCGCTCTCCCCTACTCCCTGCTCCCTGCTCTCCTGCGGCCTTAATGATAAGTCTTTAACCGAACATGATGTAACAGCTTATTAACTAACTGCAATTATTCGTGGTGCGATTGCCTCTAAAAAATTTAAACCATTAGGAGTTAGTCCTAAACCAGTACCAGCCGGACGGAAATCTTGAACTTTTTCGTAAACTTGCACATTTAAGTCAAAATTCGAGAGTGTAATTGCCGCAGCTAATTTCCCAGGGAGAGCACCAATAATAGCAACTTTTTCTACCATAGCTCTCAATGATTTTTTACTCATAGTTTTTTCAGGAGTATAATTATCTTAAATATGTTTATGACGCTAGCTATAAATGCTGTAAAAATGCTGTAAAAAATCAGATATAGGACTCATATTTGATTTTTGAACAAAATTCAGTACACCTTTATTCCTTCTTCCCAGTCCCCAGTCCCCAATCCCCAGTCCCTTACCTCTACGAGTGATTCAGAAATCAAATCGGATTGCTATATATAACAAATAAGAATTAGAAATAATAACTGCTGTAGCTTGTAATCAGGTGAGGGCACAAGTCGCATCTGATTACTCCCCTTGTCCCCTATCCTCTTTTTAATGACAAATTCGCAAAATTTCCAAAAATTAGTAGCACTTGCAAATGAACACGGGATTAATTGCCATCCAGCAATAGAAGACTGTTTAATCGCATCTTTACCTGGACACGATAATTTTTTATTAGCTTTTACTTGGTCTGGATCGATTCAAGGAGAACCGCTAGAGCATGAATTAATAGCAATTAGTGTACAGGATATAGATAAAGGAGTTACCGTTGCGGCTTGGCAAATTCCTAGCTATTTATTCGGCAGTGTTTTAAGACAGGCGCAGATGCTTGTAGCTGCTCATATAAATTTTATTGATTAATCGCAAGCTATAGCACAAACAGCTAAAATTCCTTACAGGTTTGGATATTTTTATTCCATATATGAACGATATAGCAGTCCGATTTAATTCCTGTTCGCGCAGCGTGGCGTAGCCATATTTACTTGCGTGGGCGGATATCTCCTAGTTCAAGTTGAATTTAATTAGAATTTAAAATTATCTTAACCAAATGTTGATATGTAAATATAAATATTTGCTATTTTTAATCTAAATTTGTAAGTGTATGTCTATAGATAGATACTATTTTCTGTTAATAATTTTACATTTGTAAAGAAATGTAAAAAAGATTTGAAACACATGGCTGACATTGTTGATACTGCTGTAAATGCTGGCTCTTTTAACACTTTAGTTGCAGCAGTAAAAGCTGCTGGTTTAGTCGATACCCTCAAAGGTGCTGGCCCGTTTACCGTTTTTGCACCTACTGATGATGCATTTGCTAAACTTCCAGAAGGTACAGTGGATGCCTTGCTCCAGGATATTCCTAAACTGAAAAAAATCCTAACTTATCATGTTGTTTCAGGTAAGGTTCTAGCAGCTGATGTTGTTAAGCTGAAGTCAGCTACAACTGTAGAAGGAACAGACGTAAAAATTGATGCTTCTAATGGTGTCAAGATAAATGATGCTACTGTTGCAACACCAGATGTTGATGCTGATAACGGTGTTATTCACGTCATTGATACAGTATTGATTCCTGCATAAATAAGTGTTTACATAGAGAACACATTTTTGGGGCAGCGATGAACTACAGTCGCTGCCCCAAAAATTTCTAAACTCCAGTTATCTAATCAGGGCGAACGCATCTTAATTTCCTGCCTAAATGCGATGGGATATTTTTTTACTTGGAAGCCCCTTATCTCCCCAAATCCTTAGTTCGCCCAGATGCTAATTACAAATGCTACACTGATAGTTTCAGTATTTTGTGAAACAGTAGCATCTCAAATGACAAACTATTTTTTAGCAGAAGACTTTAGAGTATATGTTAGTACCGAAGGGGGTGTTGTCAACTGGGCAGCGCCTGGATATACAGAGAGAATTTTGCCCACCGTTAACAAGTACATGAACAGAGATGGCGGTTACATTGCTTGTTATTCTCGCAATCAAAAAGGAAGTATTTATTCTGTTGGCAGTGGAATTTATGTAATGGGTCAAATTCGATTACAAGGCCGATACATCGGGCGGATATTTCACCCCAAGGGTTATGAGGATAAAGATATTAGTGCCGCTATTGAGTTCAAAACCCTTTGCAATCAAACATTTCCTGCTGCACGCAATGGCGGCTGGGCTGGTGGCGATACTGGCGGTTGGTTCGGAATCGAGTAATATTGTTTTTAATTTTCCGGAATTGCTAAGTCCACTGTGGTAGTAACACAAAGACAAAGCAAATATAACTAACTTCTATAAGTAACCTGTGGGAATATACCCAACTCAAACCCGGTCACAATGACTGGGTTTTTGAGTTTGAGCGCGATCGCAGTTAGTACGATTTAGAATTTCTGGGTTAACTTAAAACTTAGCTGGTAAGCCACCGACGTGAAATAGTCAACGAACTTAAAGTGACAATGTGAAGTCTAATATATACAAATTGCTTGTTCTGGCACTTAGTTTCTGGCAAAGAATAGATGCGTTTGTATCATTGGCACTCTACCGTTTCTGCTCGCTGGTTTCATCCTTTACTGTTAGTGATCTGGTTCATCATCGGCCTTAGCTTGCGTTTTACCAACTTAACCGCCAAGCCTCCTTGGACTGATGAGTTTGCGACTTTGGTGTTTAGCTTGGGGAATAATTTTTTACCAGTACCCTTAGATCAGGCGATCGCACCTGATATTCTCTTGCAACCCCTACAACCAAATCCAACCGCCGATATAGGGGATGTAATCCATAACCTAATTACCAAAGAGACCCATCCACCACTGTATTTTGTGCTGGTGCATTTGTGGATGAAGTTGTTTCCCAACCAAGGAGAGTTAGTATCGCTATTTGCTGCACGTTCATTTCCAGCTTTACTAGGTGCAATCTCAATTCCCCTGACTTATGGCTTGGGTAGGTTAGCTTTCCGTTCCCGATTGGTAGGACAGCTAGCTGCTGCGATGATGGCAGTTTCACCCTACGGGATTTTCTTAGCACAAGAAGCACGTCATTACACATTAGCAATGATATGGGTGATTGCATCCCTGTCCTGCTTGGTAATTGCCACACGTCACATTCAAAACCGTACACTATTACCGCTTTGGCTAATCATCTGTTGGGTAGGAATTAATGCTTTAGGAATTGCTACTCATTACTTTTTTGCTCTGACTCTGTGTGCTGAAGCTTTGGTTTTAATGCTTTTAGCTTGGCAAGAATCTATGCAAGCAAAAACACCAGTGTTTTTGCTCCCTGTTTGGTGGCGCATTTATGCTGTTGCTACTGGTACTTTTGTATCATGTTTAGTCTGGCTACCCAGCTTTTTAGAGAATCGGTCTCGTAGTAGTTTAACAGCGTGGATTCAAGAAGGTGAGCGCGTCGGAATCGAATGGGTAAGCCCAATTTTTCAGGCTTTAGCAGCATGGATTACGATGATTGCTTTGCTCCCAGTGGAATCACCACAATTAGCAGTTGTGATTGTTTCTGGGTTAGGAATGTTAATTTTCTTTATATGGGCAATACCAATTTTAGTTCGTGGTCTGAAAGTGCAACTACAGCGACCCCAAACCAGTTTAGTGACTCAAGTATTTGCTGGGGTAGTCTTGGGAGCGATCGCTTTATTCTTCATATTTACTTATGTTTTAGGCATTGATCTGACACGAGGCGCTCGCTACAACTTTGTTTATTTTCCTGCTGTGATGATCATAGTAGGAGCAAGCCTGGCCGTCTGTTGGCAAAGAACTGGTAAAAAAGCTGTGATGTTGATTTGGCTAATGGGATTAATTAGCGCTGTCACAGTTATTTGTAATCTGGGTTATCAAAAATACTACCGCCCTGATTTGTTAGTTCCAATAATTCAACAAAATTCTCAGGTTCCGGTTCTCATAGCCACAACCCACAAAACCTTAGTACAAACTGGGGAAATGATGGGAATAGCTAGGGAGTTAAAATTTTCTGGTTCACAAACTACTACCCAATTTTTGTTAGCCCATCAAGAAAAAGACCCCAACACCTCTACTCTTGCCCTAGAAAATACATTAAAACAGCTACCACGACCTTTTGATCTGTGGCTAGTTAATTTTAATGCCCCAATATCAGAAGAAGTGAAAAAATGTCTACCTGAAAACAAATCATTTGTACCAGTGAATGGCTATGAGTACAAAATTTATCATTGTCAGTAGAAGTAATTCTGCCATTGGAAGTAACAAGTCAGGTAGAGGTAATGCCAACAACTTTTCATTAGCGTAGAGGCACTACAGTCACCTAGAGATTTCTCAATGGCATATCAAGGCGTAATTTTGGATGTAGATGGGACGCTTGTTCTGAGTAACGATGCCCATGCTCAAGCTTGGGTGGAAGCATTTGCGGAATTTGGCTATGAGGTAAAGTTCGAGCAAGTCCGACCGTTGATTGGTATGGGAGGCGACCAGATTATTCCTCAGTTTGCGCCAGGGCTTTCTGATCAAGAAGGAATAGGTAAAAAAATTGCCGAGAAACGCAAAGAACTGATCATCAACAAGTTTGGCACAAATCTGACTCCCGCTAATGGTGCGCGGCAGCTAATATTGAAGATGCAATCTGTTGGATTGCGTCTAATCATTGCTAGTTCAGCAACAACTCAAGAACTGTCAGTGTTGTTGAAAGCCGCACAAGTTGATGACCTACTCAGTCAGGATGAGGCAGCAACATCTAGCGATGCCGAAGCTTCCAAACCAGACCCAGAGATTGTCGAAGCAGCTTTGAGCAAGCTGAATATGCAACCATCCCAGGTAGTGATGCTGGGCGATACTCCCTACGACATTAAGTCTGCGAATCAAGCTGGTATTGACGTGATTGCGGTTCGTTGCGGTGGTTTTGATAATACTCAATTAAAGGATGCGATCGCCATTTACAACGATCCGGCTGACTTGTTAACACACTATGACACCTCACCTCTCGCAACCAAAGCAATGACTAAGGCATAACCACTTAGAGGATGTCTGAGAAGTATTAAATATTTCGTTTGATCCCCCCTAGCCCCCCTTTCCAAGGGGGGAAATATATCAAAGTCCCCCTTGGAAAGGGGGATTTAGGGGGATCTATAAGTCTCAAATACAACATCAAAAAGTTTTCAGACATCCTCTTAAAAAGTAGTCACGTAAAAAACTGATTTCTACTTGACCACAACTGTATGTAACTATTTCTCAGATATTGTGCTCATATCACCGCTGGATATTAACCAACACTTGGGTAAACCAGACAGTTACAAACTCGAAGACTGATTACCACTCCATTCATGCAACAAAGCCGTTTGTAATCACTAATATTATCGTCCGACTGACACTGTGCAACTGCTCATTTACCTTGGAATACAACTTAGTAAAAAGGAGATTATCTGTGATTAAAAGTCTTGGATACGCCGCCGAAAGTGCAACTACACCGTTGGGCTTGTTCAGTTTTGAGCGGCGAGAGCTGGGCCGACACGACGTACAGATTGAAATCCTTTACTGCGGCGTGTGCCACTCGGATCTGCACACAGCCCGTAACGAGTGGAAGAACACGGTTTACCCTGTTGTGCCTGGGCATGAGATCGTTGGGCGTGTAGTGAAGGTTGGCGATCAAGTCTCCAAGTTCAAGGTTGGCGACGCTGCGGGCGTTGGCTGCATGGTCGATTCTTGCCGCACCTGCCCCAACTGCCGCGAAAGTTTCGAGCAGTACTGCGATAACGAGATTATCTTCACCTACAACAGCCCGGAGAAGCAGACAGGGAAGATGACTTATGGGGGGTATTCAAACCAGATTGTCGTAGATGAGAACTACGTACTACGCGTTTCGGAAAAGCTTGACCTCGCTGCCGTCGCACCGCTGTTGTGCGCGGGTATCACAACGTACTCGCCACTGCGCTACTGGAAGGTTAGTAAAGGTGATAAGGTCGGTATCGTCGGGCTTGGTGGGTTGGGGCACATGGGACTGAAATTTGCCCATGCTTTTGGGGCCCATACTGTGCTTTTCACAACGTCGCCAGGTAAGACGGAAGACGCCAAGCGCCTTGGGGCCGATGAGGTCGTCATTTCAAAGAACGCCGATGAGATGAACAAGCACATCAACAGTTTCGACTTCATCCTCAACACAGTTTCGGCACCGCACAACTTGGACGCATACACCGAGTTGCTTAAACGTGCTGGTACGCTATGCTTGGTCGGTCTGCCTGAATATCCGCACCCATCGCCTGACATCAGCAACTTGATTTATAAGCGCCGAGAAATTGCTGGCTCGATGATCGGCGGGATTCAGGAGACACAAGAAATGCTCGACTTCTGCGCCGAGCATAACATTGTCTGTGACATCGAACTCATCCCGATCCAAAAAATTAACGAAGCATACGAGCGTATGCTCAAAAGCGACGTAAAGTACCGCTTTGTAATTGATATTGCATCGCTTAAGCAAGAGAATATATAGAGCATTGGCAAAGGTTGCAATCCCTGCACTAGTATCTCGAATTAATCCACGCAATATAGGAATCCGATTTGATTTTTGAAAAAATCTCCGTATTTGTAGGGTGGGCAATGCCCACCCTACGTATTGTTCAAAAATCAATTAGTAATCCTATAGTTAAATAGTGTTTATAGCCTTTGCTTAAACATTGAGTTATATCGTGTCCTGTGAAAGACTTATCATTAAGACCGCAGAGGAGCAGGGGAAAGAGCATTTCGCGGTTTTTGCACAGATGCGAGAATTATAACTAATTAGGCGGACATGATATTAGTCATCAACCTAAAGACTAGTATTTAAAATTGGATGATGTCTCAACTAATGGAGGACTAACAGGAGCAAAGGACTTGTTAGGATTATTCTGGCGCTAGATAAAACTATTCATGCACATTCATCATCTCAATTGTGGCTGTATGTGCCCGATTGGTGGCTCACTGTTTGATGGCTTTAGCCGCAGTTTAGTAGCCCATCTCGTTTGCCACTGTCTGCTCATTGAGACAGAACAAGGGCTAGTTCTAATTGATACTGGCTTTGGTCAGCGTGATGTTCAAGCAGCATCATCACGACTTAGCCCGTTTTTCCTTAATTTCAATCGCATCCAGCTTGAGGAAAAATACACAGCGCTGGCTCAAATCGAGCAACTCGGCTTTCGTAGAGATGATGTGCGTCATATCGTGCTGACCCACCTGGATTTTGATCATGCAGGGGGATTGGAGGATTTTCCCGAAGCAACTGTGCATGTCATGCAGAGCGAGATGGAAGCGGCGCAGGAGCGGCGTGGTTTCATTCAAAGCCAACGCTATCGTCAATGTCAATGGGATGAGGTAAAAAGCTGGAAGTTTTATTCGGCTGGGGGTGAACCTTGGTTCGGCTTTGAAGCAGTACGCAATCTTGAAGGATTACCACCTGAAATTCTTTTCATCCCGCTTGTGGGTCATACACGAGGTCATGCAGGTATCGCCATTCAAACATCCCAAGGCTGGCTTCTACATGCAGGCGATGCTTACTTTTATCGGCACGAAATCGGCTCTGTTCAGCCAAATTGTACACCTGGACTGCGTGCCTATCAGTGGATGATGGAAGTAGACCGCAAGGCTCGACTTTATAATCAACAAAAATTGCGTGCGTTATCGCTCGAACACAGTGGTGAGGTGCGCCTGTTTTGTAGCCATGATGCTATTGAGTTCAAAACGTTCGTAGACCAAAATAATTCGCAATTGCAGGAACACAATTCGCGCTTTGTAAACTAAGCTCAACAGAGTTTCATGAGTTGAGTATCAATAAGAATATCAATTTCAACTTAAGCAAGTACTTTCGGTTATATCATGTCCGCTTAATTAGTTATTATTCTCGCATCTGTGCAAAAACCGCGAAATGCTCACTGCTCCCTGCGGTCTTAATGATAAGTCTTTCACCGGACACGATATTACTAGTTGCCCTAACTCTTAAATAATGGTTTTAGCTATAGAAGTATCTCAATGCACCTAGATATCTGTGCAAAACCCCCTTGACAAAAAATGATAAAAGTGGACACAAAGGCAGCGTTCCTTTAATACCACCTTTAATACCAATAGTGATAGCAAAATAGATTGACAGTATGCACATTCTTCGAGATACTTTGAGACTGCTAACATCTAAAATTTAGGGTTATTGAATATCACCATGATGTGTAAAAAGTTTTAACTCCTGCCTGTGATTTCTGGCGGATATAGTCATAAATCAATGAAAATACCATTTGTCAAGTCAAATCAATTATCATTTGCACTGCTATAAATAATGACCGAAAAAACTATCTCTAGTAGCTTAAATAACATTGACTCGATTGAATTTCATCAGCAGTGCTTGAAAATAGCTATAGAAAAAGGCGATCGCACAGAACAAACAAAATTTTTATCGAAGTTAGCCAATGCTTACCAGTCTTTGGGAGAGCAAGAGCAAGCAATTGAGTTTTATCAGCAATGGCTTGAGATATCTAGGGAAAGTGGAGATAGCGATGCACAAGCCAAAGTATTGTCTGGATTAGGTAATGCTTATCAATGCTTGGAAAAGCCAGAGCAGGCAATTGAGTTTTACCAACAGTGGTTGAGTATAACTAGGAGAATAGGTGACCGGACTGGAGAAGGTATTGCTTTGGGTAGCTTAGGTAATATTTATGAATTGTTGGGACACTATCAACAAGCAATTGAGTTTTACCAGCAGTGGTTAGACATAGCAAGATTAATCGGCGATCGCTCTGGAGAAGGTATTGCTTCGGGTAGTTTAGGTAATACCTATGAGTCTTTAAGACAGTACCGAAAAGCAATTGAGTTTTACCAGCAGTGGTTAGATATAACAAGATTAATCGGCGATCGCTCTTCTGAGGGCATCTGTTTGTCGGGACTAGGAAACGCTTATGAGTGCTTGGGGCAATACCAACAAGCAATCGAGTTTTATCAGCAGTCACTTTTGGTCAGAAACAAAATCAGCGATCGTAGTGGAGAAGCTAACGTCTGGTTTAATTTAGGTCTAGCGTTAGAAAAAAGCAATCAAGAATCCGAGGCGATAAATGCCTATTGCAATGCCCGCAAACTATATCAGGAAATGGGATTTGATACGAACGTGCAGCATTGTAACGATAGAATCGAACTTCTTTGGCACAAGCTTGCACTCGTAGCATCCGGCTTTGGGTTTTGGCGAAGAGTAAGTGGTCTGTGGCAGGTCATCAAAAGCTCGTTCTAGCACTTATCCAGATCAATGACTTAACGAGCATCTACAGTAATAGTAGGTTTAAAACTAGAGTTTGCCTCGCTTCAGTTTTGCGATCGCAGCCAGTAGACTAACATTTTTTTAGCTGATACCAAGTTGCAATCAAAGGTAACATTTGTCATTGCGAGCGAAACAAAGTGGAGTGAAGCAATCTCCCTTAACGAGAAATTACTACAACAGAACGCAACTTGGTATGAGTTCTAATGTTGTCTGACAAAAGGGTATAAAGCAATCACCTGTATAATTACATAAGTTGCAGGTACTTTCTAAAAAATTTCAGTATATCCTCTTATGCCAATTTAGTTGCACGCTCAATAGAATGTAGCGTAATGCAGTTAGTTGTTCTCTGTAGTTACTCATACAAGTGTAGTGATTTTCTGTAGAACACAACTTATAAATAACTTCTATAAGTAAGTATTGGGGAAATATAACCCCATCAAAAGCCCAGTCATCATGACTGGGTTTTTTGGTAAAAAATAGTATCAATAAATATTTACGCTAACCTACTTGTACCAAGTTGCAATCAAAAGTAGCAACTGTCATTGCGAGCGAAACAAAGTGGAGCGAAGCAATCTCCTCTAACGAAAGATTACTACAACAAAAGGCAACTTGGTATTAGTACGTAAAGGCAACTCTTCAAGAAGTAGCTAATGCTGGGCTTGTGGTTAGACATCACCTATTTTCGCTGATTTCAATGTGCGATCGCATCGCAGGTGATGACTGAGTTGAACAAATGCGATCGCGTATACTACATCGAACAAATCAGCTACCAATCTACCCACAACAATTCAAAAAGCACCACTCTTATTAAATACAACCTTTAGCGTTTTCAGTATCAAACTAATATCGTAGAAAATAGACCACTTGTGTTGATATTCTAGATCCATACGCACAATCTCCTCAAAAGACTTGATGCTAGAGCGGCCATTCGCCTGCCATTCACCTGTAATACCCGGTTTGACATTCAGCCTTTGCCAGTGGTGGCTTGAGTAATGCATCACTTCATCAGGAGTAGGTGGACGAGTGCCGACAAGACTCATTTCCCCTAGCAGTACATTCCAAAACTGGGGAAGTTCGTCTAGGCTCGTGCGGCGGAGAAATTTGCCTATATGGGTAATGCGAGGGTCATTTTTATTTTTGAAAATATGATGGCCTTTGGCTTCATTCTTGACTAGATGCTTGTGTTGATCTGCCCCAATAATCATAGAACGGAATTTCCAGATCCGAAAGGAGCGCCCATTCAGACCACAGCGAATTTGACTGTAGAAGATAGGGCCAGGGTTATCCAGTTGAATGGCTATAGCAACAGGAATCGTTAGGACTGCCGTAATCCCTAATCCTACAACAGCACCCAGGATATCAATCATGCGCTTCACTTTGCTTGTTACAGAAGGATGAACTGGCAGACTAGCAAAATGAGATATGTAGGCTTCATCTATAACTGGTAAACGAGTAGAGTGGCGATTAGAGAGTTTATACATAGTAGTTACAGTTTCAGTGGGTCAGCTTATAAATCCAGTCACTTAAAAAGCCAATAATTTACCAAAGTACTCTGTTGCTTAAGCAAGCATATGGTCAAAGAGCAAAAGCGTTCTTAGGGATATTTGCAATGACGGTATTTCTTGGTTATTACTTTATGAGCGAACATTAACTGTATTCAGGAGAGTGCCGTAATTTAAAGTCAGTTAGATTGTTTAGAGATAATGGACTTGCAGTAAGGCTTTATGCCTAAATTAGATAAATTAAGTGAAATTGCTGAGAATCTAAACTCAAACATAATCAAAGTTTTTATCTATAAAAAGCTTGAAAAGTACTTGCATTGCATATTCATGGGTAATTGCAAAACAAATATTTAATATTTGCTGCAAAATTTTTTTAGGTGTAATTACAGTTTCTTCCTTCCACATCCATAGGAAATACTATCTAATGGCTACTTAAAGACATACATATACAGTATCCTTATGGAAGCATAAAATTGTCCGCCTAACTATCCACTTGGATGTAGTGTGAAGTCCATCTAAGCTTGATAATATAATATGAAGTATCTACAAAGGATTATTACCTTGGGTACACTCTTACAAGTGATTCAAAGCCAGTGTGATAATTTTTTTGAAGCTGACAATACAGTCATTAACATAACATATCATCTGTAAATGAATTGACTTGAGTTGAATAAATCTTTCAGAATACCTTAAATTCCATATATTTAGCTACATTCTTTACTGCTATTTAAGTAACCAGAAAATTATGAATAGCTTAGTTGTGATAGTGCTAAATACAAAATTCAACCTTCTTACGCGCAAAACTTTCTAAGTAAATTCTGTAGTTATTATGCAAGTACATCGAATTATGATCATTGGTAGCAATGTTACTACCGTACAGCGTGTAAGTAGCTATTGCCTAAAGAAAACCCCATATATATTTCCCTATTATGGTGTCCCCACTGATGAGGAGATGAATTTGTTTGCTCCTAATATCATAGTTCTATGTCTACCTCTACCTGAGAATTTCCAGCATCAAATATGCCAGCCCTACATTTTGTGGTCAGAAGATCTCACCCTTGAGGGGCAATCATTTGTTAATAGTCCTACAGATCTGTATGACTTGTTACATGAAGTAGTCCAAGCTTAAATTAACCCTTCGCGCACAGCTATGGCTGCTGCTTGGACACGATCATCAACGCTGAGTTTGTTGAGGAGCATACGTACATAGGACTTAATAGTTCCTAGCGAGAGGAAAAGTTTATCAGCTATTTCCTGGTTGGAGTATCCTTGAGCAATAAATTTGAGGATCTCACGCTCACGAGTACTAAGAATTGGTCGCTGACTCACATCAGTTCCACGGGTATCCTGAGAAACAAAAGTTGGCTTGAGCAACCGCGCAACTTTTTGAGCTATTGCAGGGTCTAAATAGGCACCACCTTGGAGGACTAATTGGATAACAGCAACAAGTTGTTCCCATTTGATGCTTTTGAGGCAGTAGCCATCGGCACCGGCAGCAAGCATCCCTACCACTTGGGTGTCGTCATCAAATGCACTCAAGGCTAGGATACGAGTAGCAGTCTGGTCAGTTTTTATCTGCTGCGTAGCTGTGATACCATCTATGATCGGTAGATCAATGTCCATCAAAATTATATCTGGCTGGAGTTGAGCCGCCAATTTAATAGCTTGTGCACCGTCATTTGCCTCTCCAACCACAGTAAAGCCCGGTTCTAAAGAAAATTGGCCTTTCATGCCTCGGCGGATCAAAGGATGGTCATCGACCACTAGAATCCTTATGGTTTTCAGCTCGGTACTCTCACCCATCATTATTCCTACATATCCTTTTTATGCCAATACCCTTCAGTTAGCAGTAGCTGTTACCCTAAGGGCCGCAACTATTACAAACCCGCCTGCATTGGCAACCTTTAGTTAAAGCTTGGAGTTGTAACCGCCAAGCTTATCTTAAGTGTATTAAAGTCTGGCTTGATATCAGCAATTTACGATTAAAAAATAAGGACATAATTATGCACAGGTTAAGCTTGCGGTTTATCTAAAATGTATTGCTTTTGATGCCGTAACTCAGCCTTTTCTGTAGCAACTGGGAGGGTAAACCAGAATGTGCTACCTTCTCCAAGGATACTGTCAACACCAATCATGCCTCCGTAAGCCTCAACAATTTGACGACATAAGTACAGACCAAGCCCAGATTTTCCACGCCGACCTCTTCCTTGAATGAAGCGGTGGAAGAGTTTTTCCTTCTCTAGTGGTGCAATACCTGGGCCTTGATCATGTACAGAAACCTTGACTTGGGTTTCTTCTAGAGTTGCTACTTCAAGCACTATTTCTGTGTTTGGCTGACTCACTCGCACAGCGTTATCAAGCAGATTTTGTAAAACCCGTTGGATTTCTAAGCTGTTAGCGTAGACGATTGGCAGCGATGGAGAGATTTTATAAGTGAAAATTATTTCTTTGTTTGAAGCGGTTTTGATCAAAGTAATTACTTTATCAAATATGTTTTCCCAATTTAGGGAATCGCAGACTAGTTGATTGTGAGTGTTGCCACTAGTTTCATAGCGGGAGATGTCTAAGAGGATTTCCACAAGTTTGAGAAGATCATCGTTAGCTTGGCGGTATTCTTCAAGCACCTCCCTTAAAGAGTTGCTGACAATGCCAAAAGCTCCTTTGAGCATACAGTCTAGAGTATTACGGGTAGCCAATAGGGGGGTACGCAGGTCGTGAGAGAGAGCACAAATCAGGTCTTCAAGCTTTTGGTTTTGTGCTTTCAGGCTTTGCTGTCGCTGGCTAGCCTTGCTTGCCATTGAATTGAGAATTGTAGTTAGTCGTCCGATTTCGTCAGCAGATGAATAGCCAAACTTGGCTTCCAGTTGACCTGCCTGCCACAGCTCGCCTATCTTCATTAAATTACGTAGGGGTAGCTCGACTCGTTGATACAAAAAATAGATGTTCCAACCGATTATTAGCAGGAGCAAGATTGTACTGATAATATTAACATCAGTGTATATACTGTACAGATGCAGTAAGTGATGCCTGCGATCGCTCAAAAGTCTCTCATATTGCTCCGACAGCATTTTAATTTCATTGCGTACTGAGTCTAATGCAGCCTGTTTCAGCATGGTAGACTTCTTGGCATCAAGGATATCCCTTTGGCCTAATTGGCTTCGCCAGTGGTTATAAGAGTCTTTGATTTTATAAATCTGCTCAATCTGGATAATAGGGATATCTGGCATAATATTGGATAGCCTATTGAGGCTGTTGGAGAAGGTGCTTCTTTTATGGCTGTAGTAGGGCTGCCGGGTGGCTCTTTCCTCTTCTATCAAAGCATCAAGTAGACGTTCTGTTTCACGCTCTATCAATATAGTATTTGTTATACAATTAGCTGCTTTTTGATTAAGGGACTGCAACCAAATGTTCCAGCATTGTTGCAAAACTAGGAAGCACAACAGCATAGAAAAGCTAGAGTACACAGGGGTCAATAAACGATTTTTCCTCCGGTTTGACTTAGCTTTGAAACCTAGCAAGCTAAACATTACCTAATACACCCCTAACTTTACAGTCTCCTAGCAAGTATCATTGAAAGTTATTTCAATGATTAACACATAAAATTTTGGTAAGCTTTATATAAATTTTGGATGAAATAAAAAAATATTGAGTTACATATCATCAATGCATCAATGCTTTGACCCTCTCAATTCTATGTTCTACCGAAAGCCGACTTATCGCACTGTTGTTAATGAAAGCGATCGCCTCATGAACAACCAGTTCCCCAACTTTTTCAAAAAATCGGGGATCTGAGTCTGCATTTAGGTAAGGTGCGTAGACGCGTAGCGGTGAGCCAGTCCGGTGGACGGGTTCCCCGGCATAAAGGAACTGGCGTTCGCGCAGCGTATCCGTAGGATTTACCCGTAGGGCTTGTCTTCAGACATCACCTTAATAAACTATTCTTCACTCCAAACACTTAAAAATTCCACCTGATTTTGCATATCTTCTGATGACTTGGCTGCAATTATTTTCAGAAGGCGGCGCATTTGCTCACCTACAGAGTAACCTTGCTGTGCCAAAATAATACCAGCGTGAGATTCTTTTTGTTCCAGCAAAATTGTGTGCAATCGATAAAAATCTCTAAGATTAAAGCTGTAAATTACCCGTTGATTTTTTAAAGCCCAATTCAGTTGTTCTTCATCACTACAAGATATCATTCCCACTTCTGCAACAGTAACCACATCCACACCACGAACACGCAAAGCTTGCAACAGCTTGTTACTTTCTGCATCCTCATCTAAATACAAACGAATCAAACTCATTGTTGACTCTGTTTTTGGCTGTAGTGGAGTGCTGCTAACTGCTCATAGGCTGCTTGTTCTTCTGCCAAATCTGTATCAATTTCTTCTCGGTTAGCGTGATAGTAAGTTAGTGCTGCATAAATTTGTACTAGCGTTAAGTGAGGTTTATCCGCAGCAATTTCTTCGGCGCTGTGACCTTGCTTGTATAAAGCTGCAATTCTGCGTACAGATGAACCTGTTCCCGCAATGATGGGACGACCTCCACGCAACTTAGGATCTCTTGTAATTAGCGTACCGATATCAATGCTAGTTACCAAGGGTTTTCTCCCTCAATATTTCGTCCTTACATGAACTAGGTTAACATTACGATCGCCTGACAGTATTTAAAATGCAGTTGAGGCAAAAATGCGATTGGACTATGCCCAGTGCCGGAGGCAATCGCAAATTCACAAATATTTAATTTTTCCTATTCCGTAGTATGTTGCGATCGCAATATTGCTCAGAGCCAATTGCGATCGCAGCAGTAGTTAGAGGTTCCATTAACTACTTTATCTATGTGTAACCTATTTCTTTATTACACATGAATTTTGTGCTAATTTCCGCTATTAAGCTTAAAAATCTATATCCAGCACATTCGCTAGGGTTTAGCATTGCTAAAGCCCTACCGAAATCACGCTTGTCATAACCAACGCCGTAATTTTTGTTACATTCAGTCACAATTTCCTTTTCAGAAACGATTTGGTTACTATTGGGATATTTAATAATTAGTCTCTGCAAAAGCTAGTAGCTAAAAATATAACTAGAAAATTATGTATTAATACGGTATATTTAGCGCAAATTGCGGCGATCACCTAAAAATATCATTGTAAAAAATACAATATTTTGCGAATTATGCTGAACCAGAATGCAGCTTAATTGAGCCAAGCTAGCTCTAGAACAATTTTTATACAGGAGTGCCTTTATGTACCGTCAAAAACTGACATCTCGTGTTTTAGAAAAAGCTGAATTGAGAATCGCCGGACTGAAGGCGATTGATCCAAATATCGATTTTGGGGGTGTTTGTAACCTACAAAATATGACACAACTAATGGAGACATTACGTAATAGTATAGACGCTTATAATACCACTCTAGCAATGATTAACTCTACCAGAACTGAAATTGAGGAGATGGAAAAAAGTTTGAGTAGTTTTTCGGAAAGAATGCTGCTGGGAGTTGCTTTCAAATACGGTAAAGACAGCAACGAATATATGATGGCGGGTGGTGTGCGGAAAAGCGATCGCATTCGTAAAAGCACAGCTACTCGTCTCAAGTCTGTAGCAAAGGCAAAATCTGGTAAGGATGTGACAACGGCGTAGCGACTGGGGATTGGGGAGAAATTATTATATCGTGTCTGGTGAAAGACTTATAAGACCGCAAGGGAGCAGGGGGAAAGAGGATTTTGCGGTTTTTGCACAGATGCGGGAATTATAACTAATTAGGCGGACATGATATTACTCAGCACCCAACACCAGCGCTCTTTCAAGGGCACTGCCCATCAGTACTTCAAATGTGCATCAGATATGGTTTTGGTGGGCGATGCCCACCCTACTGCTAATACTGAAGTTCTGCAATCAATTTCAGAATTTGACGGTAATATTGTATATTTCCTTGTTTGTAATAGAGGTTGGCAGATTCTTGGAAATCGGCAATTGCGTTTTCATTGTCTCCCAGATTGCGGTGGACATCAGCTCTTACAAGATAGGCTTCTGTCCAATGTGGTTGCAGTTGTAAGGCTTGGTTTAAATCTGTCAATGCTCCCTGCAAGTCTTCTAGTAGAGAACGGCTACGTCCTCGGTTAAACCAGTCTTCCGCAAAGCTAGGCTCGATCGCTATTGCTTGATTGTAATCTTCGATTGCTCCTTGATAGTCTTGTAAGGCATAGCGAGCATTACCGCGATCGCTATAAAATGCGGGAGAGTGGGGTTGAAGCCGCAAAGCTTCAGTGTAATCTGCTACTGCACCTTCATAATCTTCCAAGGCATAGCGGAGCGAACCTCGGTTGTAGTAAGCTTCCACCAATTCGGGATTTAGTTGTATTGCTTGGTCATAATCGGCAATTGCGCCTTGTTGATCAGCGAGTTGGCGGCGAGCATTACCCCGGTTGCAGTAAGCTTGAGAAAAGCCGGGTGTAATTTCTATTGCCTGAGTGTTATCTGTGATTGCGCCTTGGTAATCTTGCAAAGCTTCACGGACAATCCCTCGACCATAATAAGCTTCGGCTAAATTGGCATCGAACATCAATGCCCAATCGTAATCTTTAATTGCTCCTTGATAGTCTCCTAGACTACGACGAGCCGCAGCGCGATCGCAATATCCCTCAGCCATCAGCGGATTAAGTTGCAATAGTCGAGTACTATCTTGAATAGCTCCTTGATAATCTCCCATTTGGCGGCGAGCAGTTGCCCGAAAGCCATAGACTAAATCTAGTGTGGGATTTTCCTGTAAAGCTCGGTTATAATCGGCAATTGCTTCTTGATAATCTCCTAAAGCGCTACGGACAAGACCCCGTTGATAGTAGGCTTGGATATCATCAGGATTGAGTTTCAGAGCTTGGTTAAAGTCGGCAATTGCTTGCTGATATTCTTTGAGATGAGCATGAACAAGACCCCGATTATAATAGGCTCCGGCAAAGTTGGGGTTAATTTTTAATGCAGAGTTATAATCGGCGATCGCTCGCTGATAATCTGTGAGAGCATAACGGGCATTACCTCGGTTATGGTAAGCTTCTGCCAAGTTGGAATCTAGCTGTAATGCTCGGTCGTGATCGGCTACGGCTTGGATATACTCACCTAAGATATGATAAACATTGCCCCGATTGCTGTAAGCCGCGGCAAAATTTGGTTGTAGTTGTAAGGCTTGGTTAAAATCTGCGATCGCTCCTTGATTATCTCCTTGATCGCAACGAGCCACACCGCGATTATGGTAAGCATTGGCAATATCAATATTAATATAAGTAGCTAATTGGGGATTAATTTGAATTGCTTGGTGAAAATCTGCAAGCGCTGCTTCATAGTTGCCGAGAGCAAAGTAGGCTTTACCCCGACTGTGGTAAGATTCGGCCAGGTTAAAGTTGATTTGTAATGCTTGGCTATGATCTGCGATCGCTCCTTCATAATCTTCTAACCAGTAACGAACATTAGCTCGATTGCAGTAAGCTTCCGCAAAATTGGGATTGATTTGTACTGCCCGATCAAAGTCTGCAATGGCTCCTCGATAATCTTTAAGATTACCGCTGAGAATAATACCCCGGTTATAGTAAGCTTCTGCATAGTCAGGATTAAGTTCTATTGCCTGGGTATAATCTGCAATTGCTCCTTGATAATCCCCTTGAAAACTTTTATTTAATCCCTGATTTAAATAATCTTCGACATTCATGTAATTTTTTGGGGTTTTAACACTTCCATCGCTTTAAGCGACAGCATGATTTCCAACTACTATAGGATTACTACCTAATTTTTGAACAGAAGAAGCAGAGAGGAAGGGGGCAGGGAGCAGGGGAAATGTCTCCTTCCCCCTGCCGTGGAGCGAAGCGAACTTGCGCTCACAATCCCCCACAGCTTTTGCGTGGCTTACATTCAGGCGGGGTACAATTTATTTCGCGCCTTTGCGCCAAGGCGCAAAGGCGCGAAAAATCAATCTTTCACTTTGGTTAAACATCGTAATTCATCCCGCATTTATGCAACGCCGGAAAAAGGTTGTATTACCTATTACCGAATCGCAACGGCTATTAGCGTGGCTTATTTAGAGAATCACTTAACTGAGTCCCTGTATAATTGGGTAACCAGCCATCTGCTGTTGTGAAATAGCGTACTCCTTTAAAATTTAAAGATGCTGTAGGACTACACCAATGCTCGACTCCAGCAGGAATAAGAAGATAGTCTTGTGCCTGAACTAAAAGCTGTATCTGATTGCCATCGGGTTTTACGAAACCGAAGATTATCTCTCCTGCTAGCACGTAAATGGGTTCAGCAGCGGTGTGAGTATGATAACGATTGTAGGTTGAGATTAGCATCTGGAGATTGGGAGAACCAGGATGCACGTTTAACAAGTCACACCAGAGATAGCCGTTTTCTTGCTGAAGAAACTCAAAGACGCCATTGTGCAGTTCTAAAATGTAGCGCTTCTCAGACTCTGTAACAACATCCTGCTCTATTAGGTGGGGGAAGAGAAGCGAGGTTCCTGGATCGTAGTGTTTCAGGTGTATGCCAAGAGGGGCGAGTTCATCAGTTATCTCGTCTAATTCACTCTCGATTGTACCGTCGTCAAGCAGTAGGATAGCCATAACAGAAACACTAAAACTGTTAAAAAGAGTATACTTAACTTTTAATTAATTAGCCAGTATACCGATAGACAAACCGGGGTTGTATTTGCAAATTATGTGCATATATATTAGGGCTTACGCACTCGCAACGAGAATCAAGACTTTGGGATTGCTTCCCTACGGTCGCAATGACGACGAAATTACGTTATTGGTGCGTAAGTCCTGTATATAACGTGCAATGCGCTTTTGTACGGGAAATGGGCCAGAGTAGTTTAAGCTCATCCCACTCCTCTTGTTGGAGTGGGCTTTATCGCCGACTTTCGGTAATTCGCATTTAAAGTTACGAAAAAAGAAATTTGTCGGTAGAGTGATGCTCATTGATGCCGCTAGATTCTAAGCTAGTACAAGCGAACTAACATGAGTATGGAATGTCTGATTTAATTTTGTTTTGGCATCGCCGCGATTTACGCATTTCTGACAATACAGGACTGGCTGCGGCACGAAAACAAAGTCCTAAAGTGGTAGGAGTATTCTGCCTTGATCCAAATATTTTAGAAAGAGATGATGTTGCGCCAGTCAGAGTAACTTACATGATTGGCTGTTTACAGGCACTACAACAACGATATGCTCAAGCTGGAAGCCAGCTGTTAATACTGCGCGCTAATCCGATGCAAGCAATTCCAGCATTAGCAGCGGCTTTGAACGCCAAAGCTGTTTTTTGGAATTGGGATGTTGAACCTTATTCTCAAGAACGCGATCGCACTGTGATTGATGCTCTCAAAGAAAAAGGTATACAATTTCTAGAGCAAAATTGGGATCAAATTTTGCACTCACCAGAAGAGATTCGCACAGGTGGTAATGCTCCTTATACTGTTTACACTCCCTTTTGGAAAAATTGGAGTAGCAAAACCAAAGCCAAGCCAGTAGAAACTTTGCATGATGTCGAGGGGTTGACGGAAGTTGAACAGGAAATTGCCAAGCAAACCGGAGCGATCGCACTACCAACAGCAAAAGAGTTAGGATTTATCTGGGATGGAGGCTTAGTTATTGCCCCAGGAGAAGCGGCGGCGCAAGCACGGCTAGAAGAATTTTGTGCGACTCACATCACTGAATACCAAGAACAACGGAATTTTCCCGCAGTTGACGGTACATCCCAACTCAGCGCAGCTTTAAAATTTGGCGCTATTGGCATACGCACCGTTTGGCAAGCCACACTAGAAGCGCTAGAAAACAGCCGCAGCGATGAAGCAGAAGCCAATATCCGCACATGGCAACAGGAATTAGCATGGCGGGAATTTTATCAACACGCAATGTATAATTTTCCAGAATTGGCTGAAGGTGCTTTTCGAGACGCATTCAAAAACTTCCCTTGGGAAAACAACCCCGAAAAGTTCCAAGCTTGGTGTGAGGGGAGAACTGGCTATCCGATTGTGGATGCAGCAATGCGCCAGATGAACGAAAGCGGCTGGATGCATAATCGTTGTCGGATGATTGTCGCCAGTTTCTTAACAAAAGACTTGTTGATTAATCCCCAATTAGGAGAAAAATACTTTTTCCAGAGATTGATTGACGGAGATTTATCTGCTAATAATGGCGGTTGGCAATGGAGTGCTTCGAGTGGTATGGACCCTAAACCCTTGCGAATTTTTAACCCAGCTAGTCAAGCACAAAAATTCGATCCAGAAGGTGAATATATTAGGCAGTGGGTGACAGAATTGCGTTCTTTAGATGCAGAATATTTAGTTACTGGTAAAATTTCACCTTTAGAACGTCGTGCGCTTGGCTATCCTGACCCAATTGTGGATCATAAAATTCAGCAACAGCAGTTTAAACAGCATTATCAACAGCAAAAGCAGGGATGATAATTGCCCTTAATTTGCTAAGAAAGAACGAGAAGATGCTTTTAGAACTTACGCACTCAGATCCCCCAACTCCCTTAGAAAGAAGACCACTGCGCCCTTGCGGGTTCCCCGACTCCCTCAGTGGCGTGGCTTTAGACGTTCCCCCCTTTTGAAGGCGGGTTAGGGGGGATCAAGGTTTCAGGCTTGAGTGCGTAAACCCTAGCTTTTAGCAACGGACAAGTGACAAATAACCGGAGTTTGTGTGAGTGAACGGGAACAATACTTTTGGTCAAGTAATAGATCCAAAACTGTGGATGATGCTAGATTGTCTATCTAATTGGGCAGGCTAATACCTGATTTCTGTTGTGTCCTTTACTCTCAAATTAAAAAACATAAACCTCATGTTACGTATTCTTCAGTATTTCGGAGTTGTCGTTTGTCTGTTGTACTTGATTATTTGCCAAGGACTGCACCCTGCTTTTGCCGCCACTCGCATCGATCCTCAAATCGAAGCACAAGTATTACAAATCCTCCGCAACCACCCAGAAGCTATTATTGAATCTCTTGAAGTTTATCAAAAGCAAGAACAAGAAAAACTTCAACAAACACGCCAAATATTTCTGCAAGACTTAAAAACCAATCCTCAAACTATAATTGCTAACTCTCCTACCACTGGCAAACCAGATGCCAAAGTTGTGCTAGTTGAGTTTTCTGATTTTCAATGCCCTTTCTGTGCTAAAGCCCATGACACTGTTAAAGAATTCATGGACAAGCATCAAGATGAAGTGAAAATGGTTTATAAACACCTACCTCTTGCTAATATTCATGCACAAGCTATACCAGCTGCACAAGCAGCTTGGGCGGCACAACAGCAGGGCAAATTCTGGGAATATCATGATGCTTTATTCAGTCAGCAGGGCAAATTAGGCGAAGATTTATATTTGAAAATTGCCCAAAATTTAAATCTGGATGTGGAAAAGTTTAAAGGCGATCAACGAAAGGCAAATGCTGCGATCGCTCAAGATATGCAACTCGCAAGTAAACTAGGACTATCAGGTACTCCCTTCTTTATCATGAATGGAGAAACTTTCTCTGGTGCAGTAGAGTTAGAGCAAATAGAAGAAGTTTTATCACGTGTAAGATAGCTCAGAGGTCTAATGATTAGGTGGTTTAGCTTAGAAGGCTGGATTGTTGGGTCTTGTTAAGGTAATCTTGAATCTTTAACTTGTTTAGAAGTAGCTTCTAAAAAGTCAGTAAAGACCTGCGTAAACTTATGTATTCCTTCACTGCCCCCTGCAATTAAACCACCTGTCAATAATGCATCTAAACAACGAAAAATAATTATTTGGATGGGATTAGTTGAATCAAGAATAATTAATGGTTCAATTGAACGAACCCCAATCGCACTGATTAATAGACCGAATAAAAGATTTTTACTGTTTTATAACTCAAAACAGGCGATTGTACTTGGTAAATATTGAAAAGTTAGAGTTTTATATCAGTCAGCTAAATAAGTGGCACAGATAGAGCCACAATGTACTTTAATCAAAAACAAAATTCAAGTATATACTTATACGGCTGCGGCTTATGTCATCACCCCTCGATCGCCTGCTGAAAATAGAAGTCAGGCTGCCATCTTCTCACCCTCAGTTATTAGAAGGGCTGGATATATGGCTGCGCTTGGGTTTGATATCCGATGCCCAAGTTAGGCAGCTATGCCGAGAGTTTCTTGTGTGTCCGGTGATATTGCAACCTCAGACGTTACCTAAAGCACAGGTAACTTTAGCTATTTCCGATCCTGTGCAAGCGTTGCCTGTAGCAGCTTTGCAATCGACTAGCCGCAGACAACCGCCAGCAGAACCAGCTAAACCGAATTTTATCGCCACAATGTTACAGTCGCTAGGAGCAGAATTGAGTGTCCGATGGCTGCTGTTTTTGGGAGTATTTCTGGTAGTTGTATCGTCTGGGGTACTTGCTGCGAGTCAGTGGGAAAGGTTCCCCGCTTCTGGACAATATGGGGTTCTATTAGCTTACACCTTGAGTTTTTGGGGATTCAGCTTTTGGGCTGCTAGGCAAAGCAATCTGAGATTGACAGCTCAAACCTTGCTGATTGTCACTCTGTTATTAGTGCCCGTAAACTTTTGGGCAATGGATAGCTTTGGATTGTGGCACAATCCCTTGGATTGGTTAACAGTTGCGATCGCAGCTCCTGCCCTGACAGCTATTACTGTTTTACTGTGCAATAATCGGCTATTTTTTACTAATTTACGAACTGATAAATTACTGCTGGTAAATATTTTAGGGCTATCGTTCTTACATTGGGGTTGGAAATTACCAGGCTTTCCCTTAATTGCCGTTTATTTGGCAATGGTAGGAACAACTATTATTACCATTTATCACAATCGCTACCGACAGCAACCCCCTCCAACTTCATTAGAAAATGAGGGCAATAGGCGTATTGGCGTGGGTATTAGCTTGCCTGCTGCTGTAATTATTTATGCCTTAGTAGTTTTATTAGTCCGAGCAATTTTTGTTGCTCAGATAAATGTAACTCAGCTGAGTTTAGCTATTGGTATTTGCGGCTGGTTGATGACTTGGTTAGCACATAGAGGGGAAGGGGGCGCTGGGACGAGGGGACAAGGAGAAATATCGCCGCTTCCGCCATTGTTTTTACTTTGGGAAAGACTTGGTAGTGTTTTGCTTTTCTTGGGTTGGTTGGTTGCAGTATCAAATTATCCCTGGCAAGCAATAGCTGTGAGTGGTTTGGGTTTGCAGTTTGTAGGCAGTCGCTTGCAGAAGTATAGCTTACCAGCTGATTTGGCAGCAGTTTTTGTGATTGGTTTACAAACGCTTTGGCTGGGTTGGCGTTTATTACCTGCTGGTGTACAGTCAGGAGCGATCGCATTTGGCGTCCAACTCACCAAAGCTGAAAATGAACCTTGGGCGTTGTTGAGTGTAGCTTTATTTCCTTACATCATTTTTATGGTGGTGGTAACCGATAACTTTTATCGCGTCCACAAGCGAGATTTAGCTAAATTTGGCGAACTGCTAACGCTGTTACTGGGAACTGTCTTAACAACGATCGCTTTAGTTAATCCGGTATTGCGATCGCTAAATTTGCTATTTTCTACAATCACACTTGCAGTCGTCACCAAACGCCGCACTGATCAAGACGCAAGAACCCAAAGCGAATCCTTCCCCTTGTCCCCCCCTCCCCCCGTCTCCCCTTCCTCTACTTCCCCTCCCTTGGTATACCTAACTCATATCATGGGAGTGTTGACACTTTGCTCAATAATTAATTGGTTGTTACCAAGTCTGGGTAAAGAAGTGTGGGCAAGCATTTTGTTAGTTTTGATGGTGGCAGAGTGGGGATTTAGCCTTGGTAATGGAGTATGGCGACGTAGTGCATGGCATATTGGTTTAGCACTAGCGTTTGTTAGCTTCGCCCTCTTGTCGGCAAATGCAGAATCATCTTGGTATGGCGCTATTCGTAGCCAACATTATTGGGGAATTATTTGGCTTATTACACCATTAGCTCTTACAGGTATTGCCAGTCAAACAACTACTCAGCGTCGCACGTTCAGTAGTAGCGTCAGTATCTTGGCTTTAGGACTAACCCAGTTACTAACTTTACAGCTACCAGGAACTAGATTAATTGGTTTAGCTGTGGCTACAGTTGTGATGTTTGTAAATACGCGCTATTTACGATATCAAGTCTCAGCTGCAATTACAGTTGGATTTGGGCTGAGTTTCATTGGCGTGTTGCTTTGGGAAGGGTTACCTGGATTACCACGTTTAGCTTTAGCAGGTTGGTTTGTTGTCATTGCGATCGCAACTTTCAGTTTATGGTTAACGCGTACAGCCTTGATGCGACAAGATAACGAATTAGCAGCTATTTATGCAGCCGCAAGTGATAAGTGGGCGATCGCTTTGTGTGGCTTTGAGTTGTTTATCCTCACATTGCACTCGCTGGTTGTTTACCAAAGACTTGCTGAACCTGGATTTTTGTACTTAACTGCCACTACCATAACTTTGGTAGCAATTATTTATCGTAGTTGGCGTGAACCCACAAATTGGGCATTTTATAGCATTGGTTGGTGTGTGGAATTATTGATTGCCGAATTGTTAGGATTTTGGGGACGTTCAACTGTGAATATGGCGATCGCTAATATTTCCTTGGGTTTAATCACTCAACTTTTAGGGGAATGGTGGCGACGCAGATATCAAATAAGACTCAAGAGTAGCCTGCACATTTTGCCTTTAATTTATGCTGTCTTTAGTGTATTGCTGCGCTTGGATACCTTTGATGACTCGACAGGTTTGTTGTCTTTAGGTGTAGCTTTAATTGTCATTGGTGTAGGGCGACGCCATGAGAACTTCAAACCCCTACTTTACTTAGGAATCATCGGTGTATCAGTTTCTGCCTATGAACTTTTGTTTTATCAAATGTCAAAAGCTACCGGAGGCGCATTTGGCGATGGATTGATTGCCATGTCCGCCCTTGGTACTAGCATCATGTTGGCATACCGTATTTTATCGCCTTGGTTGTCAGATTACTTACGTCTGACACTCCAACAACTGAAAGGAATTACTCATATTCATTGGGCTTGGAGTAGTTGCTTATTGATGGCTGCAATTAGCGCTCCCATTCAAGTTAACCGCTTGGTAGGATTGGGCACAGGAATAGTTTTAATTCAATATGCGATTTTTCAAGGGCGGCGATCGCCTACTTCCTCTATTCCCGAAGCATCTGCGCGCATCTTCGGTAGAATCACAATAGCAGAGATGTGGGTTTACCTCGGTTTATTAGAAGTAGCCGCCATCAGAATTTATTGGCGCGAGACAGCAATTGGACAATTTATAACTGGCCCATTAGTGCCTTGGAACGGTGCGATCGCTTGTGTAGTTGCCTATTTTCTCTACATCTTACCTTGGGAGAGTTGGGGTTGGACTAAAAGACCTTGGCAATGGGCGGCATACATTGTGCCATTGATAATTTTATGGGAAACCAAGCTGCAAGTTTATCCAATTACTTTGGCGATCGCAGCTGGGTTTTACATCTTCTTGGCAAAGGTTAGTGAAAATATCCGCTTTACCTATATCAGCGTTGCTTTGATTGATTGGGCGTTGTTTCGCTGGTTTAACGACTTACGCCTAACTGATCCTTTATGGTATGTAACATTAATTGGTTTCTCGCTACTATATATTGCCCAAATAGATCCCCAACTGCGGCTACCGGAAAATAAAACTGCCCGTCACATCTTCCGTATGCTTGCCAGTGGCTTAATTTGTGGCTGGGCAATCATATTTAATCAAAATTCAGCCATCATTCCGGGAATATTTAGCCTTATTGCCATTTTCGCCGGATTAGCTTTGCGAATAAGAGCGTTTCTCTACATTGGCACAGCCGCTTTTTTAATTACCAGTATTTACCAACTAGTAATTTTTAGCTTGCGTTATCCATTTTTAAAATGGATTGTCGGCTTATTAGTTGGTATTGCTTTAATTTCTATCGCCGCTAATTTTGAAACTCGCCGTACTCAAATAACTTCCCTGCTTCGTAATACTAATGATGAATTTCAGCAATGGGAATAATCAAGCATTCAAGCGGCGAAAAATTTGGCATAAGGAGGCACGGTGGACAAAGAACGCCAACTGGAATAGCTTAAACAAGCTATCAGCAATTAGTAAATAAAGGCTAACATTTATTAGTATTACCGAAAAATATTAGGTAGCAAATAGGTAGCCCCTGTATATAAAAGGTAAAAGGCAAAACCGAAAAACAAGGTATTCAAAACGGTGGCTAGATAGCCGATGCACATCAATATACCGTCAGATTCGATAGTCGCAACCGCCAACAGTAACATTCCCATAGCTGGGAGAGGATTGGTAGCAGGAGGATATGGTGACATTAATAATATTGCTAACCAAGTTAGACATATCCCATTGAACCGCCAAGTTAATTGATTGTCAGCAACTTTCTGAAAACGCGGACGGGAGATTTTTTCTAGAACTTTGGTCACACGTCGTAAATTTTGCAACAGTGTTTGAGCAAACCAATTAGGGAATTTGATGCTAGCAATTTTTTTCGGCAGCCACGGTGTACGCCTCCCTAAAGCCATCTGTCCTGACATCAACAAGCAAGCTACACCGAGAGGAGTGCTTAAGCCTGGTGGTGTGGGCACCAAAAACGGTAATACCAATAATGCAATCACTAAGCTAAAACCCCGTTCTGAGGTTTCTGAAATAACATCACCCAGAGTCAGAGGTTTTTCAGCTAAATGTTGTAATAATGACTTAATATCTTGAGAAAATTTTAGGTGCATGATGCTTTAGTAATGGGAAAATAATTCATTAAACTTTACTGTAATCCAAACTCATAGTTTTATATCTGCACATTTTGGTATCAGTATTTTAGTGATTTTCTGGCAGTAATATTAACCAAATTTATGATCCAGTAATATTGTGGTTAAGCAAGTTTAATTTATTACAATACATTGTATGTTAGCAATACAAAATAAATAAGAAAATTAACGGACTTAAATCATAGAGCAGATGAACTGAAGTTTATTCTTCTAGTCTTAAATCGTAATCTCCAACGAGCAACAGGTTTTATTTTACCCATCAGTGCTGGAAAAGCAATGACGATTTTTCTAAGCGTATTGCTGGGTAATACTGCGCCGATTGTACCTGCACAAATTCTCTAGGTAAATATTGTAAGTGCGATCGCTAACACGGTAAAAGCGATCAAAAATTCGATTCTGTTTTTTGAAGGGGTTTGTACCGTCTAAATCTTTATCTGGCTAGTTTAGCGATGATTGTTGCCCTTGAATTTGGATAGACACGGAGAAGCTGTTAGATAAATTTTCCCCGCGTCTCCCCTCTGATTAAAGAGTATTAGGAATTAATCTGCCGCAGGGATAAGTAGCTGCTTGCTGGGATGCACTTTCTGCCATAGCCGCAGGGATTTGATCTGATGGTTGTGATTTAGCTGCCAGATAATCGGTTCGTAGTTTCTCTACTATTGCTTCGCGTCTATCGTACAGCCGTTTTAAGGGACGAGGCTGGCACTGGTTGAGAACGTATGCTGTTACCAGCGGTAAAGCGATCGTACTATCGGTATAACAAACAATCGTGCTAGGTAATTCTTCCGGGTCAATTTTACCCCAACTCACGGCTTCCGAGGGTGTTGCCCCAGATAAACCACCAGTATCTGGACGGGCATCAGTAAACTGTACAAAATAATCGTGTCCCCGTTCTTCTAGACCTAGTACCTCGTGAATTTGCGGTTGTGTTTGTAGTAAAAAGTTTTTGGGGCTGCCGCCACCGATAATCACAGCTGCACTTTTGCCTTCTCCTTCTCTGGCATCATAGGCGATCGCTGCTGTTTCATTCACGTCAATTGAGGGATCTAAAATTAACTGCGAACCTTCTAATGCTAAAGCCGCCACGTTCATCCCAATTGAACTATCTCCGGGAGAAGAAGTATAAATAGGTACGCCACATTCGTAAGCTGTAGCTAGCAAACAAGAATTTTTTACTCCTAATTGCTTTTCTACTTCCCAGACATATTTACCTAGCAGATGGTGAAATTCAGCAGTCCCCATGCGCTTTTGGAAAGGTTCAGCTTGTAGAATCTTGCGGATGAAAGCATCAGTTTCCAGCAACACATCATAGCCAAAGATAATGTCATAAATCCGAATAGTACCTTCTTGACGCAGCTTCACATCATCCAAAAATGGATTCCCAGCAAATAGTTCAAAACCCAAGCCGTAGTGCATATCATGGTAAAGATTTGCACCTGTGCTAATCATCCAATCAATAAAGCCGTTGCGAATCAAAGGTGCAAGGACTGAAACCCCGAATCCAGCTGGTGTCATTGCACCAGAAAGGCTAACACCCACTGTTACGCCATCAGTTAGCACATCACGACTCATCAATTGGCAAATTTCTCGCAAACGTGCCGAATTGTAAGCGGTGAAGTAATTATCAATCAAATCAACCACTCCAATATCTGTTGACATCGGTATCGGTGCAATTTTTTGACCTAGCTGTTTTGACATTTTGACAATCCTGAAAAGTAAACACGCCGAATCTAATGTTATCTAGGTTTCAGCCACTTCTTTTATGATATTTAGGTAGCAATCGTAGGTATTTTGTCCAAAACACACAAAAATTACTTGTTCTGGGCATTTATGGCTGTGTAACAACTTATTAACTTTTGTCAGTGTAATTCTGCAAGCGTGTTACATGGGAAACGTATAGTAGTTTATGGCGTTGCTGATTGGAAATATTAATTTGTCTCACGCAAAGTCGCAAAAATACAAAGAAAAAGAAAGGTGATTTTGGCATTTCATATTCTAATTCAGCAATGCCTAGTTTATACCTTAACAGTTGACGCAACTATGTTTTAATGCCTAATAGGGAGTAAGTGAAATTTCAACTCTTTTGTTGTTGTGTAAGTTCAGTTTGTTTTTTGTTTCAATCTCTAATAGGGAGTAAGTGAAATTTCAACTTGAATATCAATCTCCCGCAAGTATTCAAAATAGTTTCAATCCCTAATAGGGAGTAAGTGAAATTTCAACGTGCGAATATAGACTGCATCCGTCACACCGTTTTGTTTTGATAGCTTTGGGCATTGCACCCATAAATATTAATGTTTGCACAGCTTCAATAGTAGTGATCGCACTGTGACGTAATTCCTTAGAAATATCTACACGCTGGCGAACGAGAAAATGTACCTCAAGTCCTTGCTCATCGCTGTGCTTATCTTAATGGATTATTGCCAGTTTGAGCCACTTTAAAAAGTGAGATGTTCCCCTGCCTTCGTCTCCGTTCGCGTAGCGTCTCCGACAGGAGAAGAAGAAGGGCTAGTAGTCTGCCAATCCAAAATTGTTGTGTGGAGCCAGCAAGGGTGCAGGGGTGCAGGGGAGCAAAGGAGAGTTCTTGTACAAGTTCTTTCCCCTCTACCCCTCTGCTCCATCAAACGCCTGAAGCTTGTGAGAAATGCGGGTTATGAGAGCGGGGATGCTTAATCAGCAACGCTAGAAATAGTAGTTGCACCGACCGCCATGACTTGAGACCATTCACTGACGCGGTTGTTATCTAAGACGGCTCGCACTCGATAACCAAGCTGAATTTTATGCATTAACAAGATTAAATCACGGTTGAGTAATCCTTGTGACAAATGGTTTTCATTAGATGCAGCTTGTATACGAAAGCAGCGATCGCTTTGACGTTTCAACTTTGGAGATTTCCCTTGCATAAGCACCGTTTGCAGTTCGTATTCTTTAGCTTCAGGATATGGTTCCCAACAAAGTTGCCAGTAGGTTGACCAGCGAATTAACTCTGCTGGTAATTCCTCGACTTCATCCGACAATGTAGAGACAAGTCCTGTGACTGGAGGTTGTACCACCTGGGGCTGATTGGCGGATATGTCAGCAGCTAAAGAGTAACCACCATCAACACTTAGTACCAGCCCAAATATCAAAGTGAACAGCACAATCAATCGTAGGCATTGTAATTGCACCGACAATATTTTCCGATTCATCATGATGCAAAAGTTCAGTTGCTTACCACTCCACAGGTAAAATCAGGTTGCCGTTGTCGGCATAGATTGTTCGAGAACGGATATGCGTTCTGGGAGGTATTGTAGAGTTGAAGACTGCGCTTTTTTGCCCAACCGCTGAGTTGTCGCCGATAACTGCACTGTATATCAAGGCGTTCGGCCCCAGCCCTACGTCATCACCTACACGAGTCTCAGGGCCATTAGAAACACCATTGATAACCTGCCTACCGCCATGAACTAGAACGCGAGGCCCATAACCAATACCATCACCAAGAGTCAAGTTAGTTGATGCTAACGCATGAAAGACAACATCGTTTGCCATACCAGCAATTTGACCAATATGAATAGGTTCACCCTCATCACCACGCAGCGAAATTCTATTAGCCAATTTGTTGTTGAGCGTTGCTAAAGAATCTTCTATAATCACATTACCGATGATGCGGTTACGAAAGTTTGGATCACGAGTCGAAATTCCACCTATCTGTGGCAGACCTCCAGAGTTAAAAGAGGTGACGGGAGCGTAATTAATTCCTTTTACATTTGACAAGTCTGCTCTGGCTAATTGTGCGTAACCTTTGGCCAATGCTTCATTGACTTCAACGACACCTTCCATCAATCTAACGTCGGCTTGTGTCAGGTTTGCAACCTTTCCAAAGGTGCCGCTACTAGCTTCTAGGTTAGTTGTGACGTTTTTACCAGGCAAGACAACTTTACCAGACGGCAAGGTAACGCCAGGGCCAACCCGCGAGAGAAAGTTGACTACTGAGTTTCTTTCTATAGTTGCACCGTCTACTTCACAGTTGAAGGCGAGAAATGTCTCTGGAACAGTGTTGCTAAACTGAGTATTAGTAATTGGGTCGGTAAAAGGCCCGGTTGAGCCTTGAAGCCCGATTTTAGCTGCACCTTTGATTGTGGTCAAGTGTGCCATAATCACACGCTCACCTACTTGCACTCCTGTTCCCGAAGCTGTAATTTTCACTTGGTCTTGGACGTTAGAATCGGCCGCAATGCTAATGGGGCCATTAGTAGCGTCTAACTGGGCAAATGGGGCAACGTAGACATTTTCCCCTAAGGTAATATTTGTGGGATTGATGATTGTTGCAGTTGGGTCAATGAAACTAGCTGACTCGGAAGGTGCTGTACTTGGGCATATAGGTAGGTTTCCCACAGTTGGATTACACGTTCCTCCAGCAGCTACTGCGGGTTGTATATATATCTGTGTGCTGATGGCAAACGCTAGGATAATCGCAGTTAAGGCACTAAAAATTGTGCGAGGTTTGAACATAGAAAGAAAAGTCCTCACGGTTTATGAAATATTTGGCTATGGGAAAATCTGCGTTAATGAATACGAGATATGTTGAAGCGATTTCTAGCGACAAGACGCAGAGCGTCCATGCAGGCTGAGAAATTACCAAAAAACTACACTGCAACAGCTTCTATTTAGACTCTTTTTAGGTATGAGACAAAGAATTAACCGCCCCAATAACCTGCCAATTTGTAGAAGGTGTCTAAGACAAGTGATAATAAAGGCTGCAAAAGCGGGACTGAAATTGTCGTTGTTGCCCCGGCTACTGCATTATTGTAGACAGTCTCCCAAGCATCTGGCCCAGTTGTGGACTGTCCATGAACTTGTGTACTAACAGCTAACGTTAAGCCAAGCGCAGCTAAACCAATTAGTATTGTGCGACGTTTCAACATTATTTCTTGATACCTAATAACTTTCACATCTAATGGAGTACAAATTAATACATCAAGCAATTAAGAATTCATTGTAATATTATTTGCTGTTTAACACTAGAGTTTTAGATATTGATAAAATTTATGGAAATAATAAAAATAATATTAAGTTTATTATGGAAAACTGTGTTGGACGAGAAATGATTTACTAAAAAAAGTTATCTATCTTAAGGAAGAAATTAGATTAATTGCTGCTAGTAAAAGATAATCAGTATAGGTAAAAAAATAATTCAAATTCTACCTTGGGGAGGATGAATATTTAATTCAATTCTTGAAGACTATGACCAAAGCGATCGCGGCAATAGTCTTCAAAGGTTTTATGCGTTGAACGGTACAGTCGGCGATTGGCTTCGCCAGTGCCGGAGGCGATCGCGCAACTCCATAAGTGCTTTACCCGCTTCAAAAACCGCTCTCTCCACTTTGCGCTCTAGATGCAGGCGATGTCTACGACAAGCCGCTGCGCGTCTACGCTCTGCTCCTGCTCGGTCAACTCTGGAACTTCAACAGCTATTACCGTAATAGTTAATGCTCTGTGACCTTGCCTACAAAAAACTTCTCAAACAAGTATAGTGGCGCACTTACTAAACCCAAGCCATTAACGATCGGGAGCTTTGACTGCTTGACCTGGACTGACAATTTCTTGGTGATGTGTTCCTAGTATTTGGTTGATTTGCTCTACCAAACATATCTGGTCTATGATTCCCGCTACTAGCCCACAGTGGTCAATATCTTGTAAGCTGATTTGTGATATTAATGATGTCATGAATAAAAAACACCATTAATCTCTTTGCTTACCTGCGGAATCTAAAATACATGCAACAACGCCGTTCTGTCATGTAATCGAGTTCAGTCAGCACACGCTTAAGTAATATGTTTCTTGAAAGAGGGATTATTGGTTCTCTGTCCATACTGATTGCCAAGCAAGGTGATGTTTCCAGTGCGATGTGAAATTAAGTTGAACTGCTTGGTTAAAGTCCTCCAAAGCTGCTGAAAAAGCTTTCTCTTTTAGCTTTGCTGCACCTTGGTTGTTCAACTGTTTAGGGCATTGTGGATTCCATACATATTTTTGACAAGTTTGGTGGGCAATTTCTACATCACTGCCATTTTCAGGATTTTGAAAGATGGGATGATAATGTAACCTGTTACAGCAAACTTGCAACCATTCTTGCCACCCACAGTCCCACAAGCGCACTGTTCCATCAAGACTACCACTGGCAATCAGTTTACAATCAGGGCTAAAAGCTACGGAATTTACCCAATACTCATGCCCGCGCCAAGGTTGACCAATGGGGTTGCCGTTAATATCCCACAAGCGCACTGTCGAATCATTGCTGGCACTGACAATCCACTTACCATCAGGGCTAAAGGCGACAGAATTAACTTCTTTTTCATGTCCGCGCCAAGGTTGACCAATGGGGTTGCCGTTAATATCCCACAAGCGCACTGTCGAATCATTGCTGGCACTGACAATCCACTTACCATCAGGGCTAAAGGCGACAGAATTAACTTCTTTTTCATGTCCGCGCCAAGGTTGACCAATGGGGTTGCCGTTAATATCCCACAAGCGCACTGTCGAATCATTGCTGGCACTGACAATCCACTTACCATCAGGGCTAAAGGCGACAGAATTAACTTCTTTTTCATGTCCGCGCCAAGGTTGACCAATGGGGTTGCCGTTAATATCCCACAAGCGCACTGTCGAATCATTGCTGACACTGACAATCCACTTACCATCAGGGCTAAAGGCGACAGAATTAACTTCTTTTTC
>NZ_JCACKA010000053.1:0-29879 GCF_059505145.1 Mojavia sp. | reverse complement strand
TGCCAAGGTTGACCGATGGAGTTGCCGTCAATATCCCACAAGCGTACTGTCGAATCATTGCTGGCACTGACAATCCACTTACCATCAGGGCTAAAAGCGACAGAATTGACCCAATTCTCATATTTGCGCTGCGATCGCCCGATGACCCGATCTTGTAGTATTTGATGTAGCTCCCACAAACGCACAGTTCGATCGCCACCACTGACAATCAGCTTGCCATCAGGGCTAAAGGCTAGGGAATTCACCTGTCCTTCATGTCCGCGCCAAGGTTGAGAGATGGGGTTGCCGTCAATATCCCACAAGCGTATTGTCCGATCGCAGCTACCACTAATAATAAACTTACCATCAGGGCTAAACGCTACAGAATTAACATGTCCTTCATGTCCGCGCCAAGGTTGACCGATGGGATTACCTTGGATGTCCCACAACCGCACTGTAGAATCACTACTACCACTGACAATAAACTTGCGATCGGGGCTAAAGGCGACACAAATAATTTTTGCCTCATGTCCGTGCCAGGGTTGAGTAATGGTGTTACCTTGTAAATCCCACAAACACACCGTCCCGTCAAAACCAACACCGATAATGCGATCGCCATTTGGGCTAAAGGCGACGGAAATAACTCCTTCCTTGTGTCTGCGCCAAGGTTGAGCGATGGTGTTACCTTGTAAATCCCACAAACACACCGTTCCGTCAAAACCAACACTGACAATGCGATCGCCATTTGGGTTAAAGGCGACGGAAATAATTCCTTCCTCATGTCCCTGCCACGGTTGAGTAATGAGATTACCTTGTAGACCCCATAAACACAAAATTCCGTCAATACTGCCACTAACAATAAACTTGCCATCAGGACTAAAGGCTATACAATTAACCTCTTGCTCGTGCCCCAACAAAAATTGAGCAATAGGATTGCCAATGATATTCCACAAGCACACCGTAGAATCACTACTGCCACTGGCAATAAACTTGCCATCAGGACTAAAGGCTACACAATTAACCTCTTGCTCGTGTCCGCGCAAGCTATTTGCCTCTGTGGGTGTATTCATTGCTTCCTTTAAGCTTCCCAAAACAGAAGCTAGAAGCTGGTTTGGGTATTTCTCTAAATTCTCACCCATTGTTTGAATTGCCAGCACCAAACCCTCTAGCGGTTGGACAGGAAGTAAATTCAAAACCCTGGCGGATTGCTCGCGCAATTTTAATTCAGTCAGTGCAAGGTTTAACTTTTGAATCTCTTGTTCCTTTTCTCTCGAATGGCGATCGTGCCATCCAACACTAGCATTAATAAATCGATTAGCTTGTTCGCTTAAATGACCAAACGTTTGCTCTTTTAGTTCTTTATAAGTCTTTGTCTTCAGAACCCGGTTTGCAATATTTTCCCTTTCCCATAGCACATCTAAGGTGTATGCCAGAAGTGGTAAATAATCATTTTGTTGGTGAAAATCATAAATAATTTGCTCAACTAATCCTTGTTCAAAGGTAACGCCATTTCTAGCAGCAGGTTCAGCGATCGCTAACTTTAATTCTCGATCGCTCATTCTAGTGAGTATAAGACTATAGCGATCGTGAATCTTCGCAAGTTGGGGATACTCACTAAATCTATCCAAAAAATCAGATTGCATTGTTAAAACAATTTTGACAGAGCTATCCTGCTGCTGGCACAGTTGAAAGAGACTAGCAACAAATTTATCGCGTTCCGGCTTTTGAGTTTTCGTAAACAGTTCTTCCAATTGGTCAATAAAAATCAGAACGCACTGATAATCTTGTTTGAGGAATGTGACAATTTGAATTAGAAAATCTTCTCTAAGTTTTCGACCAATATCTGCTATTTGCGATTGTTTACCATAAGTAAAAGCAAGACAATTATAAAGAGATTTAAAAGGGTTTTCATCTGGGTGAAAACTTATATTAATTAATGAATTTTTATTAGATCCTAAATAAGGAATTAAACCAGCCCGAATCAATGATGATTTGCCACTATCTGATGCTCCTAAAAGTAAGAGTACATTATCTTTTTTTAAGCGATCGCTGAGACTAGCAATCCAGTTCTCCCGACCAAAAAATTTGTCTTTATCTTTAATTTCAAAAGTTTTTAGTCCTAAATAGGGAGAGTCTGTTTTGAGTGGACGACGATGAATGTCCTCAGACTTACTGTCAGAAAAAAAGTTGTATTCAGAAATACCTTGGACATTACACCCAATATTTATATCGCCTTCAGAACTGTTAACCATCTATATCTCCTTACCTTTGGACACCCTCTGGCTAAATCTTTCCCTCAGTTATAGTTCCTCGGCTAATCGTTGTAAGTACCTCAACAAAATTAATTACACATTCTCTTGTGAAGCTTTCCCTGTCGCCGCCCTATAGGATAGAAGTTTTGTAAATCCCATCCGTGAAAGATTAAGGTTTTAAATACCTTTATTCAGGAAAATTACTTAAGTCAATTTTAAAAATATGGAGTAACTTTATCCTAAAACGCCGTAAATGACAAAAGGGATGGAACTTTTTGATAACCTACACCTTGCTATGTTTAGCGGCAAAGGTGGAGTCGGAAAAACAACAATCTCCTGCACCTTTGCATATCGTTGGGCGCAGCAATTTGTCAATGAGCAAATTCTTTTAATCTCAACTGATCCGGCTCACTCTCTTGGAGATGTCTTACAAGTTAGCGTGGATGATATTCCTCGTCCTATAGCAGAAATTCCCAATCTACTAGTAAGGGCGTTGGATGCAAAGCGTCTGCTACAAGAGTTTAAAGAACGTTATGGTCAGGTGTTAGAACTGTTAGTGGAGCGCGGTAGTTTTGTTGAAGGAGAAGACTTGCTTCCAGTTTGGGATTTAAATTGGCCTGGATTGGACGAGTTGATGGGCTTGTTAGAGATCCAACGCCTTTTTAACGAGCAGCAGGTAGATCGAGTAGTAGTAGATATGGCTCCTAGCGGTCATACTCTCAACTTGTTTGGATTGATGGATTTTTTAGACACTTTCCTACACTCTCTTGAACTGTTTCAAGAAAAGCATCGGTTTATTAGCAAGACCTTTGCTGGAAGTTACACACCCGATCGCGCTGACGAATTTTTGCAAACCCTGAAAGCTGAACTGTCGCAAGGTCGTCGCCTGCTTCAAGATCCTACCCATACAGCTTGTTTGTTAGTTGCGATCGCCGAACCAATGAGTTGGTTGGAATCAAAACGGTTTCTAGAAGCCTTACAAACCATGCAGATGCCTTGCGGAGGATTGTTTGTCAACCAAGTCCTTGCTAGTGCGACTGACCCAGATCGTTACCAAGAACAACAACCGCTCATCAGCCAGTATACGGCTCTTGCTAACGGAAAGCCGATATTTATTGTGCCACAACAAGATGAGGAGCCTTTGGGAATTGTAGCCCTCAGCCATCTGATCGACCAAATCCATATTCCTCAGCTTGAACCGCTATCTCCTGTTCGTTCGCTCCCAATTCAATGGCCTGAAAAAATTCCTCCTAGCTTTGGAGATTTTCTCACCCAAGGTCGTCGCCTATTACTAATTGGCGGTAAAGGTGGAGTAGGCAAGACCACAGTAGCAGCTGCGATTGGTTGGGCTATGGCTCAACAACATCCCCAGCGTAAAATTCGCATGGTTTCTATCGATCCAGCCCACTCCTTGGGTGATGCCTTTGGTCTGAGTTTAGGACACGAACCATATCAAATAACTGCCAATCTTCGAGGTCAGGAAGTGGATAGCGATCGCATTCTCGATCGCTTCAGGGCCGATTACCTATGGGAACTGGCCGAAATGATGAGCGGCGAAACCCAAACAAGCGAAGCTATTGAAATGGCTTATGCTCCTGTTGCTTGGCGCAAAATTGTCGAGCAAGCTTTACCAGGGATTGATGAAATGCTTTCCCTGTTAACCGTAATGGAATTGCTAGAGCAACAAGAAGAAGACTTGATTATTTTAGACACTGCTCCTACAGGTCATCTTCTGCGTTTTCTAGAAATGCCAACTGCACTGGCAGACTGGCTAGCTTGGATTTTCAAACTCTGGATCAAGTATCAAAATGTTCTTGGTCGTACAGAGTTTATGGGGCGTTTACGAACTTTGCGACAGCGCGTAGTCAAAGCCCAAAAAGTGCTAAAAGACCCACAGCAAGCAGAGTTCATTGGGGTTACCCTTAACCAGGCTAGCGTACTTGCCGAACAACATCGCTTGTTCAAATCTCTGCAAGAAATAGGTGTGAGCCAGAATTACCTTGTTCTAAACCGCTTTTCTTCTACAGCAACGATTAATTGCGATTTTCCAGGTTTGACAACGGTTCGCTTACCAATGCTTCCTCGCTCAGTTGAGCCTTTAGAACGCATTCAAGCAGCCGCCGCCTGTTTATTTTAACGGCTAATTAGACTAAATACTTTCATACCCAGAGAGAAATTTATTATGTACCGCACTCCAAACCGTGGACAAATTCAAGCCAAACTTAGCTCAATGCCTCCTCAACGTTCTCAAGCAAGAGCTTACTTAAATGCTTATAAAATGATGTTGGAAAAAGAGCGTTTAGAGCAGGAACTACAGAAACTCGAAGCACGCCGACATCAGATTCAGCAGCGTCTTGCTATTTTGAATAGTCAAATCATTGCTGAAGAAGACACGACCCATCAGCAAGCAAATACTGACTTAGAGGACAATACACCAAAATTCAACACCCTAACATTGGAATACTAAGTACTAAGATTTCAGCTGCCTATTCTTCGCAACTTCCTTGCGCGGTTGAGCCTGTTCCTTTTAATCACATCCTTACCATAGCATTCCTAAATGAGTCGTGAAACTTCTCATTGAGGTAGGGAACAGGGAACTCTTAACAGGGAACAATAAAGAAGATTTACAAATGTACTTTGATTTTTCACAAATGATTTAGGATTGCTATATATCGGTTTTAATCAGTAAACTATATAGTTATCAATTATTTTTATGAGATATAGCATTTCCTAGTCTACTGAGGTACAAATCTCTGTGTACCTCTGCGTTTTACTTTACGTGACTCTGCGTTTAAAAATTTAGGTCTGTACCTCACTTAGAGGTTATTTATAAAGTAAAGCTTAAATCGTAGGGTGCGTTATAGCAACGCTTAACGCACCGAGAAAGATGGTACGTTACGGCTAATAATCACTCTCTCAAACTCCCAAAACCTTGCATAGCCGTAACACACCCTACTTAATATTTACTTTATAAATGGTCTCTTAACTGGCAATTGCTATATTGTCTTTAACTTTTAAATCGATTTACTTTATGTTTAAAGATTTTAAGCATTTTCTATATTATCAGAACTTAAAACCTATTTGTAATTTCAGTACTCAACTTACTTCCATTTATCTCAAAATCTTATTTTTAAGTATTATTCCACTCAGCTTCCTTTTTAATGGATGTAGTAATAAAGACGAAAATCAGGTAATGGAGAAAAAAATATCAAAACTTGAGAAAGAAGCAGAAAGCCGGCTTACATATAAAATTCAGGAGCAAGAAAGATACTTCTCTAAACACAAAACTTTTTTTAAATCACCTGATGAACCAGCAACTAGCTATGGTTCTTCTCCTCCAATTTTTGGGATACAAAAATGTTATCGCTACTATACTGAAACAAATTCTGACCTAACCTCTAAAACAACGATTGATGCTGTTTATAGCTATGCTGTTCAAGATGACTGTGGTGGTATGTGGGGTTTAGAACTTAGGTGGTATGCTGGAGCAGTCTTTGCTGTTCCTCTGACTAGAGGCAAAGAACTGAAAACGATAAGTGTTGTCTGTCGAAACATTGAAAGCTATGGCCGTATACCCTCGCGGCCAGAATACATAAACGGTGTAGTAAAATGTCCATCTAATACAACGAAAGTATATTAACGATTTTAGGACTTACGCAAAAACCTCTCAATCCCTGATTACTCCGTGTCCTCTGTGGTTCGTTTTTCCGTTAATTAGTTAAAGTAATAAATCACACAAGCTAGGAAAGAATTTCAATACTCTTGTGTCCGATCGCGTTCCTGTTTTTCTGCTTCCAGAATCGCTAATAAAAGAGCTTCCTCCTGAATTTCAAACTCTTCTTCCGAAATTTCTCCCATATCAAAAGCAAGTTGGAGTGTAAGAAGCTGTTTGCTGAGATTTTCTTTATCATCAATTTCAGTATTCGCCTGTTCTAAAATTTTTTCCCCAAGCCATGTTACCCCCATTAATGGGCCGGTAATCGGTAATAGTAAGAAACGCAGAACCATATTACTTTACACTTGTGTGGATTTATTAAAACTGTCCTCGCAAGACCGTAATCATGCTGATGACATAGATATTAAACATTACTAGTCTTGTGTTGATGCCAAAATGCGTTGGATTTGAGTCCAGTTAAGGCTTATTGACATCTGTATTTTATATTCATGATGTAAAAAAAATTACTTTTACAGAAAAATACTATTTAGGAGGTACTTAGAGCTTGACAACAGTATTAAATGCATCTCCCCAGCGATTTGTCAATACACCTGCTATTCAACGCGTCGCTCAACGTGCTTTGCGCTATCTACAGTCGGGTTTTTCAGTACATTTACGTGGTGCAGCGGGAGTTGGAAAAACTACTCTGGCAATGCATCTAGCTGATTTGCTCAACCAGCCGATCATCCTCTTATTTGGAGATGATGAGTTTAAAACCTCAGACTTGATTGGTAATCAATTAGGTTATACCCGCAAAAAGGTTGTTGATAACTTCATCCACAGCGTTGTCAAAGTTGAGGATGAACTCCGACAACACTGGGTTGATGCACGATTAACTCTAGCTTGTAAAGAAGGATTTACGCTGGTTTACGACGAATTCAATCGATCGCACCCGGAGGTAAATAACGTTTTACTTTCCGTACTTGAGGAGAGGTTGTTAGTATTGCCAACAAACCAACATCGAGCCGAGTATATCCGGGTTCATCCTCAGTTTCGGGCAATCTTAACATCAAATCCTCAAGAGTATTGTGGAGTTCATGCAACTCAGGATGCTTTGATGGATCGTGTTATTACCATCGATATGCCTCCACCTGATGAACTAACTCAGCAGGAGATTGTAGTTCAGAAAACAGGTATAGATTCTGAGAAAGCAGACAAAATCGTGCGCTTGGTGCGGATGTTTTGGAATCGATCTGGTTCTGGACAGGGCGGTGGGTTACGTTCCTGTCTAATGATTGCTAGAATCTGCCACGAACACGAAATTTCCGTAAACTTTGAAGAGCCAAACTTCCAAGATATTTGTGCCGATATCCTGCTTTCTCGCACAAATCAACCTCGTATGGAAGCAACTCGGCTACTGGAAGAGGTTTTGCGTGAATTGCATCATAGTACAAACACTCAATCTCAGCCGGCAGAAGAGATAATACCAGACAGCCAAAATCAGATTGTATTGGAACAACGAGTACCTTACGAGCATGAAGTCTACAACTACCTGTGCAAGTCTCCGGGAAGGCGTTTCTCTGATTTGGCAGCAGAATTAGGGATCGATCGCAGTCAAATTGTAGCTGCACTCAAGTCTCTCAGAGAGCAGGGAGTATTATTGCAAATGCAGGGTAATGCTGAACTGCCAAACATATCACAAGTTGCTTTTGATTCTGGCCATTTAATAAACAAATGAGTACTCATACTAACCGGGGAGTTATCACAGCAACTCAAGGTTCTACCTTGGCAGATATTCTAGAACGGGTTCTCGATAAAGGCATTGTTATAGCAGGAGATATTTCTATTTCCGTAGGCTCCACAGAACTGCTCAACATCCGAATTCGTTTGTTGATTTCTTCTGTTGATAAAGCCAAAGAGATTGGAATTAACTGGTGGGAGAGCGACCCCTATCTTAATAGTCAAACTCGCACCTTATTAACAACTAATCAACAACTTCAAGAGCGTGTTGCCAGTCTAGAAGCAGAACTGCGATCGCTCAAAGCACTCAATCCTATTAATCATCAGAATGCAGGCGATTAGCAAATCAAAAGGTTCCGATTCAGGTTTAGCACCATTACTACTAACGGTTGTTGAGCTGATACGCCAACTCATGGAAGCTCAGGTGATTCGGCGAATGGATGCTGGCAACCTCAGCGACTCTGAGTTAGATCGAGCTGCCGAAAGCCTGCGACAGCTCGAACAACAGGTTGTTAAGCTTTGCGAGGTATTTGATATTGATCCAGCCGAGCTAAATATTAACTTGGGTGAAATGGGAACTTTACTTCCCCAATCTGGAGGATACTACCCCGGTGAAACCTCTAGTCAACCCTCTATTCTAGAACTCCTCGATCGCCTATTAAATACCGGTGTTGTGGTTGAAGGTGACTTGGACTTAGGACTGGCTCAGTTAAGCTTAGTTCATGCCAAATTAAGATTAGTACTCACTTCTAAACCCCTGTAACTTTTTTATCTACATTCTTCTTGGTAAGACATTCTTATGAGTTATGGCTTTTACATTTATGGAATTTTGACCTTGCCTGCTCCAGAAAACTTAAATTTACAGGGCTTAGATGGGCAACCCGTACAAATTAAAATTTTGGATGGTTTTGCAGTAATCTACTCCGAAGCAAAGCAAGAGCGTTATTTGGCAAGCCGTCGTAACCTGCTCAGTCATGAGAAAGTCCTTGAGGAAATCATGCAAGCAGGCGATCGCAATTTACTACCCGTGCAATTTGGACTTTTGGTTGCAAGCTGGGAAACGTTTTCACAACAATTAATTCGTCCTCATCAAGAAGAATTGACGCAATTACTAGCAAAGTTATCAGGTCGCCGAGAAGTTAGTGTCAAAGTTTTTTGGAATACCGAGGCAGAAATTCAAGGACTATTGGCAGAAAATCCAAATCTCAAAACTGAAAGGGATAAGCTAGCCGGTCAACCTCTGAGTATGGAGCAGGTAATCCAAATAGGACAAGTCATCGAACAGGGAATGAGCGATCGCAAGCAACGCATCATCGATGTATTTCAAGGCACGCTCAACTCCATTGCGATCGATGTGGTGGAAAATAGTCCCCAAATGGACACAATGATTTACAACGCAGCCTACCTAATTCCTTGGGAAGCAGAATCACAATTTAGCGAACACGTTGAAGCACTCGATCGTCAATTTGAAGAACGTTTGCGAATTCGCTACAACAATTTCACTGCCCCGTATAACTTTGCTCGTCTTCGATTATTCAGTTCCAACTGAACAGCAATAAAAATTGAAAATCAAAAATTATTGAAATTTTTAATTTTTTTGAAAATTAAATTGTAAATTAAATTTTTCTCTGCCTTTTATTTAAGAGGATGTTTGAAAAGTCCTCTTATCGGTAGCAAAACGTTATAGATCCCCCTAAATCCACGCCACTGAGGGAGTCGGGAAACCCGCAAGGGCGCAGTGGCTCCCCTTGGAAAGGGGGACTTTGATTCTGGTTCCCCCCCTTAAAAAGGGGGGTTGGGGGGGATCTAAGAGTGCCTAAAATCGTAACGAAACACTTTTCAAACAACCTCTAAGTAAAATCAATGGACGACATATTTAAAGGATTTGAACAGCTATTAGAAATTGCCAAAGCATTAGAAGAAAAAGTAGAGAAAGGAGAGTTAAAAACTTCGATTCAAATTCGCTCTCATAATCTTAGTAGTATTCCCCGACAAGGCAATATTCCGAGAACAAGTAATTCCAGCCCAGTCAGATCCAATTCCACCGTTGGCACTACACCAATGGATGATGCTGATGTCACCCCCCCATCAGCCCGGACGAACTCAAAAGCTTCTTGGCAAGATGTCGGCGGTTTGGCTAATGTTCTCCAAGAAATCAGAGAGTTAGTTGAAATTCCCCTTAAACGTCCAGATTTATTGGCAAAATTAGGGTTAGAGCCTCCGCGTGGAGTTTTGTTAGTTGGCCCACCCGGTACGGGAAAAACTTTAACAGCCCGTGTTTTGGCAGAAGAGTTAGAGTTAAACTACATTGCCATCAATGGCCCAGAGGTGATGAGCAAGTATTACGGGGAAGCAGAAGCTCGTTTGCGAAGTATTTTTGAGAAAGCAACTCGTTCTGCTCCCTGCCTAATATTTATTGATGAAATTGATAGCCTTGCCCCAGATCGCAGCCAAGTGGAAGGTGAAGTTGAAAAAAGACTAGTGGCGCAGTTGCTTGGGTTAATGGATGGGTTTGCCAAAACCGAAGGCGTACTTGTATTAGCGGCAACAAATCGTCCCGATTATCTCGATCCGGCGCTTCGTCGTCCGGGACGCTTCGATCGGGAAGTTCATTTTCAGGTTCCCGATCGCAATGGAAGATTGGAAATTCTCACGATTTTGACAAGTGCTATGCCCTTGGAGACTTCGGTTGATTTAGGAGCGATCGCTGATTTGGCAGTCGGTTTTGTTGGTGCCGATATTAAAGCTCTTTGTCAAAAAGCAGCCTACATTGCCCTTCGTCGTCAAGTCCCCTCACTCAACAGTCCCATTCCTGAAAACATGACTATCATGCAGCAGGATTTTCTCGAAGCAATTAAGGAGATAAAACCCTCAGTTCTAAGGGCTGTAGCAGTTGAAGCACCAAATGTAAGTTGGGATGAGATTGGTGGATTGGATGATGTCAAACAAAAACTTCAAGAATCTGTAGAGGGCGCACTTCTCTATCCCGAACTATACGAGCAAACCAAAGCCAAGCCTCCCCGTGGGATTCTGTTGTGGGGGCCGCCGGGAACGGGAAAAACATTACTTGCAAAAGCGATCGCTTCTCAGGCTAGAGCCAACTTTATTGCTGTGAATGGCCCTGAATTACTAAGCCGATGGGTAGGTGCCGCAGAACAGGCAGTCAGAGAACTCTTTCGCAAAGCTCGACAAGCAGCTCCTTGCGTTGTGTTTGTAGATGAAATTGATACCCTGGCACCAGCACGGGGACGATTCAGTGGTGATTCTGGAGTTAGCGATCGCGTTGTCGGTCAACTGCTCACCGAATTGGATGGGTTGCATGAATGCCCTAAAGTACTGTTAGTAGGAGCAACCAATCGTCCAGAAACGCTCGATCCTGCCTTGCTCAGAGCAGGAAGATTGGACTTACAAATAAAAATCGATCTACCAGATCGAGCAAGCCGATTAGCGATTTTACGAGTTCACAATCTAGATCGTCCCCTGGTTGATGTCGATTTAGAAACCTGGGCGACAGTTACCGAGGGCTGGAATGGGGCAGATTTGGTTTTGTTAAGCAATCAAGCTGCTTTAAGCGCAATTCGTCGATACCGCGCCCAGGGATTAAGCGACTCCAGCCTGATTCAGATTACAAATGATGATTTCCAAGTTACATATCAGATGCTTGCCAATCAGCACCAATCTCAATAGTCTCTTATTTGAAAAAACACAGAAGTTCAGAGCGGAAGCTACTTATACCGTTTCTTTGTGAAGCTGTGCCAAATTCTTCTCCATACCTCTTCTCTTCGTGTTCTACCCTGCGGGAAGCCGCTAACGCGTCTATGTGTCCTTTGTGGTTCGTTTAAATATCTCAAATTATGTCAATATACGCTTATGCTCTTCTAGTACCGATCGCATCACCGCTTGTTCTACCCTTAGGGATGGAAAGGAATATTGAACTCGTTTATTCTTCTGGTTTAGCCGCGATCGTAGAGCGGGAAATCTCACTGGAGGCAATACAGGCAACGGATGAGCGTTTACTTCAAGCTGTATTAACCCACGATCGCGTAATTCGAGAACTTTTTCAACAAACTCCCCTTCTTCCCCTACGCTTTGGGAGTGGTTTTACCTCTGTAGAAAAACTGCTGAATCATCTAGAAAAGCACCAAGAGCAATATCTAGAAACCCTAACTCAGCTAGCAGACAAAGTTGAGTACACTTTAAAATTGACACCCTGTTCTTTGCTTGACGATTCTAACAATATTGATGCTAAGGGAAAAGCCTATTTATTAGCTAAAAAACAACGCTACCAAACACAGCAAGCATTTCAAACACAACAATGCGAACAGTGGGAACTCTTGAACCAGTTAGTTCTCAAAACATATACAAATGTTATTTGTGAAAATCGACAGCCAGATATGCGGCAAATCCACTTTTTGGCACAGCGCAACGATTCAACGCTCAGTACGCAGCAGTTGTCCCTCTGGCAGGTACAATGCTCGCACTGGCAATTGGCACTGAGTCAACCTCTACCACCATATCATTTTCTAAAAAATACTCTCAGATAAATTCATAAAAGATAATATTTAAAATTTTCAAGAAAAAATAAAGATGAGGTGATTTTTTCTTGAATTTTTTTCTAAAAAAATATTGTTAACTTTTTAGTATTTTTTTATTTTCCTGTATTTATCTCATATTTTTGGGAACACTAAATCCAGGAAGAATAAAACACATTGTGTAAGTTTTACCTACTGCTCAATCAGAGCAATATGAAATCAACAATTAGAGTTGTGAGAGGAAAAGAAAATGGCTGTTGAAAAAGTTAACTCATCTTCAAGTCTGGCTGAAGTTATTGACCGCATTTTGGACAAAGGAATTGTAGTTGATGCTTGGGTGCGTGTTTCTTTAGTTGGTATTGAACTGCTAGCAATAGAAGCTCGCATTGTGATTGCTTCAGTTGAAACTTACTTAAGATATGCCGAGGCAGTTGGTTTGACATCTCAGGCTGCTGTTCCATCTGCTGCTTAACACCACATTAGAAAAAGGGAGTCTTCATGGCTCCTATTTAATATTTCTAGTTAACAAAATAGGAGATTTCAGCTGATGGCTCTCAAGAATTTATGGGAACAAGAGCGATCGCAGCGATTGCAAATAACTGCTGAACGCCGTCAAAAAGTTAACCAGTGGAAACAGCTAACTCAACAAGAATTTCAGCTGCAAGGAGATCTGCTTCATCAAGAATTGAGCAGTTTTGTTACCAGCCTTCACAACAACAGAAAGTTACAACAGCAGCAATTTCAGCAAGAGATTGTAGAGAGGCAATTGGAAATATTGCAAATAAAAACAGATGTCTGGCAACGCCAGCAAGAATACCGCCAACAGCGGTCAGCAAAGGCTCAGGCATTATTCCAAAACTTGCAAAATTTCCGGGAAATCTTACATAACAGTGTTTGGGGCGATTACAGTCATGAACAAGCAGTTTCCCCGACTCCTGCTAAAAAAGAGAAATTAGTTGTAACAGTTCCAAAATGGTCAATCTCCCGTTCTGCAATTAAAGCCAGTGGTTTTCGCCCTTCCATCAATACTATGACTAAGAAAGCACCTGCCTTGAATGCAGATACTGTTAAATCTAAAGTGCAGCAATACATTCAGCAAGCTGAAGGAGCTACTCTGATAGAAATTGAAGAGGTGATAGGCTTAAGCCGGGTGCAAACGATAGATATCCTGCGCTCCTTGATCAAGCAAGGGGTACTAGAACAACGCGATCGCCAATACTTTATTCGGCAACAAGCAATTTCTTGACAAACTTAATTCAAGCTCATTTTTTGTAATTGCAGACTAGCGGTTGGGCGATCGCTTGTGTCTTGTGTCTTCAGCAGATATAGTACGCAATCGATAAGCATTAAAGCTGGCCTATGCTTTGTAATATTCAACATTTCCATCTTTTTAAGGTCTGTATTGACAAGCAATTGTCTCAGTATATGTAACATTGCAAAACTAATATAGATAACTTTTTTTCTAATTAAAAAAAGAGCTTAAATCTTTGTTCGAGCTTCCGGCTTTGAAGTTTAAAAATGTTCGGATTGGAAAGGAATATAACAAGCTGGGGTAGCTCAATTAAAGTTTTGAACTGTGCTATTGGCGATCGCACGATGAGGTTAGTAAGCTTGATTGTTTGAGGAATTTTAATGTAAATGCAAAACTCAAGATATATAAGGAGGTGCGATCCATTGTGAATCAATTGATCGAGCAACTTCAAACTAAATTATTCACAGGCAGGCTAAATCTTGGAGCAAGGGACGGGCCAACTTGGACGCTATATTTTCGTTTAGGACGATTAATTTGGCAGGCTGGCGGTTCTAATGCCGATGAACGATGGCGACGATACTTGTCGCAATACTGTTCTAATTTGGATGTGACAAAGTTGGAGGGGCTTGTCTCTCCCCAGGAAAATTATCGCGAGTATTGCATTCTTGCTAAATTGCGAGAACAAAAATTAATCGAACAACAACAACTTGTTAGCCTGATTACAAACTTAATAGCTGAAGTCCTGTTTGATATAATCCAGTTCGTTGAAGCCAAAAGAAATGGTAACAATCCAGCAGGGCAATTGTCATATACTACCGTTGTTGGTGAAGTTCCTGGGTTTCTCCTAGCTGTAATACCAACTGAAGAAGTCTTGAAACAGGCTACACAAGCCTGGCAAGAATGGCGAGATGCAGAGCTGGCAAGTTACTCGCCCAATTTATATCCTGTCATTCAACAACTTGAGCTACTCCAAGGACAAGCATCCGCTAAACAGATTATTTCTCTAGTTGATGGCACAAAAACTTTACGAGGTCTAGGGCAAAAAAGCGGTCGGGATGCCTTAGTTTTGGCCCGGTTCTTGATGCCATTGGTAAAAGCAGGGGCGATCGCTTTTTCACCCACTCCAAGCCCCAGGAAGGTTGGGATTAGTCAAGAAACTGGCAACCTGTCCAGTGCAAATAATCCCAATTCTTCACTGAAAACAGAAGAGAACACTGTTATACAAGTTGCACCCCCAGCGACTAGCAAACAAATTGTCAGTCCGTCCAGTGCAGTTAATAATCCCAATTCTTCACTGAAAACAGAAGAGAACACTGTTATACAAGTTGCACCCCCAGCGACTAGCAAACAAATTGTCAGTCCGTCCAGTGCAGTTAATAATGCCAATTCTTCACTGAAAACAGAAGAGAACACTGTTATACAAGTTGCGCCCCCAGCAGCTAGCAAAGCAATTATAGATGCCTCAAGACCTTTAGTAGCCTGTGTAGATGATAGTCCGACGATCTGTCGCAGTTTAGAGGAAATTCTCACCCAACAAGGTTATCGCTTTGTTGGTATTCAAGACTCTTTGACGGCAGTTTTAAAGCTGATTAAAAGCAAGCCCGACTTCATTTTTTTGGATCTTTTGATGCCAAAAGTGAATGGCTATGAAATTTGTTCTCAAATCCGTAAAACTCCAAGTCTCAAAGATGTGCCAGTTGTCATCTTAACTGGGAAAGATGGAATAGTGGATCGGATGCGAACAAAATTAGTAGGGGCAACTGACTTTTTGAGTAAACCCGTAGAGGCAGACAAAGTACTTAATATGCTGCACAAGTATTTAAGCGTTTAGGTTGAAGCGACACTCCTACCAGTGGCTCCTCTACACCTATTTTCAAAACAGCTATACATACTCGGTTTTGGCACAACCAAGTATGAAAATTCTTAAATCTTCCTTCTGCCCTCTTGTTAATTCATTTGTTGCAATTATTTTTCAAATTCTGAATTAAATAGTTAGGAATAAAAATGAAAAAAGTTCTTTTAGTTGAAGATAGCCTCACAGAATCTGAAAAGATGACACGTTACCTGGAACAAGGTGGATATTCAGTTTATGAAGTTCGCAGTGGTGAAGAGGCTCAACTGCGGTTAAAACAACAAAAACCTGACTTGATCTTACTGGATTTGATTTTGCCAGGCCAAAGTGGATTTGAGTTCTGCCGCAAGTTGAAAGCCGATCCGATAACAAAAGCAATCCCGGTAGTGATTTGCTCAACTAAAAACACAGATGTTGATAGAACTTGGGGCAATATGAGTGGTGCCGATGCCTATTTAGTCAAACCTGTAGATGAAAATACCTTGCTCCAGACTGTTAGTAAATTTATTCGCTAAAGGAAACTGGGGCAATGGTACAGGGCAATGATAGCTTTAGAGCGCTACCCATTAATAGCCAATTTCCACTTGAAAACTCTCTTCAAGGAAACAACCAGAGGTTTTTAAGATTTCCGTTAAATGGAAAGGTAAATGGGTTACTCCCACTAGCTGATTTGCGGGGAGTAATTCAAGTTGCACTCACAGAGATTTTACCAGTGCCGCAGGTAGCAGAATTCTTGTTAGGCATAATGAATTGGCGGGGAGAAGCTATCTGGATTCTTGATTTAGCAGGTTTACTGGGAGCAACACACTGGTGTCGACGAGAAAATGTACGCAACTCTGGCATGGCGATGCTTGTTCAAGTCCAGAATCAAACTGTCGGGCTGTTGGTGGAGCAAGTCAATACTATTGAAGTTTACGATTCCCAAGAGCGGTTAGGGATTTCGGCATCGATGTTACCCACCCGACTCAAATCGTTCTTGCAGGGTTACTTTATGGATGCTCAAGGTAGCCCTTTGATGTTAGTTGACACCCATGCTGTGATTCAAGCCCTTCAGTCTATTTAACACTCTGCATTCTACTTATTAACTTCGACAACCTTCATAGCAAGAAAGATTATGGTAACGCAACCCAATCTTACACCCAACCAACCACACTCAAATTTCAGCAACGGTCATAAGGATACCGATAACGGGCATAACGTTGATGTATCAGCAAAACAGCAAATCAGCTCCACTCTAGAAGAATTACGAACTGAACTGGATCAAGCTGATTGGGTGGAAACAGGGCCATTGCGAGACAGAATCCGCAAGTTAAAAGAACTAGTAAGTGCGTTGTCATATCAAGACGCAGGAGATGGATTCGAGGTAGAGCAATTACAGGCGATCGCCAGCAAAATCCGCCAGTTTTCCGATCTAGATACCTTGCTCGCTACTGCTGTCATGGAGGTACAAAGCGCGCTGCAAGCTGATCGCGTGGTGGTGTATGAGTTTACGAATCCGACGCTGGGGATAGTTGCTGCGGAGGCGATGAAGGATGGCTTTACCCCAATGCTCAAGGAAAAACTGCCCGCCGTCACTTTTGGGTTAAGTTCTGCCAAGCTTTATCAACAAGAAAAATTAGCAGCGATCGCGGATACCTACACTGCAAGCTTATCTCCTTACCAAAAGCAGCTCTTGGATCGGTTTCAGGTAAGAGCTTGTTTGAGTTTGCCGATCTTAGCAAAAGATAGGGTTTGGGGTTTGTTGGTAGTGCAGCAATGCACTGCTGCTCGCCAGTGGCAGAATGCTGAAATTCGATCACTAAAATTGATCGCGCAGGAGTTAGAAGCGCAACTGCAAGTTGCCGTGATTCAGGCTACCTTGCAACAAGAAGTAGAAAAAGACCAAATTCTTGTCGGCGTAGCGAATAAAATTCTCCAGTCCAAAGATGTAGATACCATCTTTCGCACTGCCACCCTAGAAGTGCGACAGTCACTACAATGTGATCGGGTGGCAATCTATCGTTTCCAGCCAGATTGGAGTGGGGAGTTTGTTGCTGAATCTGTTGGATCTGAGTGGGTTTCTCTGTTAGAAGAACAGCGAAACAACCCAGCAATTGTCAAGAACGTTAACTATTGCAGTGTTAGGAACCTTGCAGACGAAGGGGGATTGGTTGGGACAACAGGGCGATCACACAGTGCGGATAGCTACATTCAGCACACCCAAGGCAAAACTTTCCATCGCGGACAGATCTATCGAGTCACTAATGATATCTACAGTGCTGGTTTTTCTGACTGCTATATCAAAGTTTTAGAAGCCTATCAAGCCAAAGCATACATTATTGTTGCCATCTTCCAGGGAGAAAAGTTGTGGGGCTTGCTCGCTGCCTATCAAAATTCTCAGCCTCGTCAGTGGAAAGATAGTGAAGTTCGACTAATGGTGCAGGTGGCATCTCTGTCTAGTATTGCTATTCAACAGGTGCAATATCAGCAACAACTTTATCACCGCTCTGAGGAGTCAGCCAAACTTGTTGAACGAGAACGTACTGTTTTCGGCATCATTGAAAAGATTGGGCAAGCAACGGATCTTCGCACCCTTTTCCGCATTACAACCCAAGAGCTGCGTCGATTTTTAAAATGCGATCGCGTTGTCGTTTATCAATTTCATCCAGACTGGAGTGGAGAAGTTATCGCTGAATCTGTGGCTGCTGGTTGGTCGTCACTGGTGGAGATGCAGGAACAAGACGGCATTTTAAAAACAGGTCTGATATCTTCAGAACGTTGCAATATTAAGGATTATGGCTCCCCTGTTAAACCTGATGCAGATACCTATCTTAAGGAAACGCAGGGTGGAATGTACGCCAAAGGAACGCGCTACCGTAAAGTCAACGATATTGCTGCTGCTGGTTTTTCACCTTGCTATTTAGAAGCATTAGAGAAGTTCCAAGCCAAAGCATACATCATTGTTCCCATCTTCCGCGCTGGTAATCTTTGGGGTTTGTTAGCAGCCTATCAGAATTCTGATGTGCGGAAATGGACTGAAGAAGAGACTGGTGCTTTGTTGCAGATCAGCGAACCGTTGAGTATTGCCCTCCAGCAAGCTGAATATATCGAACAGCTACGGTTAAAAAATCTAGAAATGACACAAGTAGCTGAAGTGGAAAACGCGATCGCACGAATGGCGGAGAGAATGCGTCAGTCCCAACAGCTAGAAACGCTCTACCGCACTACCTTGACAGAATTGCGGCAGTTATTCAAATGCGATCGCCTAGCAATCTATCGCTTCAACTCTGACTGGAGTGGTGAATTTATCGCTGAATCTGTAGGAAGTGGCTGGGTGCCTCTGGTTGGCCCCGATATCAAAACCGTATGGGAAGACGAACACCTACAGCAAACCCAAGGCGGACGCTATCGCAACAATGAAACCTTTGCCGTCAATAACATTTATACTGTTGGTCATGCCCAGTGTCACATCGACCTACTAGAGCAGTTCCAGGTTAAAGCTTACATGATCGCCCCTATTTTTGCTGGAAACAAACTTTGGGGTTTGTTAGCAGCCTATCAGAATAGTGGATCACGCCAGTGGAATTCCGAGGAGGTGCGATTACTGACCAAATTGGGCATTCAGTTGGGGTTAAGTGTGCAGCAAGCCGAGTACATCGAACAGCTGAAAACGAAGAATGCAGAGTTGGCACAATCAGCAGAAGAAGAACAGGTGCTGACAGGGATGGTGGAAAAAATCCGTCAAGCCCAGGATACAGACACAATTTTCCGAAATTTGCTGCCAAGTTTGCGTAAACAACTACAGTGCGATCGCCTTGCAGTATTTCGCTTTAATCCCGACTGGAGTGTGGAGTTTATTGCCGAATCCGTAAAAGATCAATGGTTGTCTTTAGCTGGTTCCGACATCAAAACGATTTGGATGGACGATCACTTGCAAGAAACTCAGGGCGGACGCTATCGCAATCATGAAACCTTTGTTGTCAATGATATTTACACCATCGGTCACGTTCAGTGCTACCTAGAGATATTAGAAAAAATCCAGGCCAAGGCTTACATGATTGCGCCTATTTTTACTGGAAGCAAACTCTGGGGCTTTTTAGGAGCATACCAAAATACTGGCCCTCGGCAGTGGAAATCCAAGGATGTGCAACTGTTGAAAAAACTAGCTGTGCAAATGGGTATAGGCTTGCAACAGATTGAGTACATCGAACAGCTCAAGAATAAGAATGCAGAGTTAGCACGAACCGCAGAAGGGGAACGAGCATTGACACGGCTGGCAGAAAAAATTCGCCAAGCTCAAGAGCTAGATACAATTTTCCGCAATGCTCTACCAGAATTGCGATCGCATTTGGAATGCGATCGCCTAGCAGTGTATCGCTTCAATCCAAATTGGGGTGGGGAGTTTATTGCCGAATCCGTAAGTCGTGAATGGGTGGCTTTGGTTGGCCCCGATATCAAGACTGTATGGGAAGACGAACACCTACAACAAACCCAAGGTGGACGCTATCGCAACAACGAGACCTTTGTTATTAATGACGTTTACACTGCTGGTCATGCCCAGTGCCACTTGAAAATTCTAGAACAATTCCAGATTAGAGCTTATATCATCACCCCGATTATTGCCGGAAACAAGCTCTGGGGTTTGTTAGGAGCATATCAGAATAGCGGGCCGCGGCAATGGCAAGATAATGAAGTCAACTTGGTAACAAAAATCGGCACGCAGTTTGGGGTTGCCGTCCAGCAATCGCAATACTTACAACAAACCTTAAGCAAGAATGAGGAACTGATAAAACTGGCAGAACGGGAAGTAGCAAACGCCCGATTTTCCTATCGCTTGCCAAGTCGGTTAACAGAGATGGCCCAAAGTGATGGTGATGTTCTGGAATTTGTCCAGTTCGCAACCCAAGAACTTCGTCAGCTACTCAAAGTAGATCGAGTTGGAGTTTACCGTTTTGAGCCTGATTGGTCTGGAGAATTTGTAGTTGAGTCTGTAAGTGGTGATTGGCCTAAACTGGTGGGAACTAGCCTTGCCAAAGTTAGAGATACCTATCTCCAGTACAACAAAGGAGGGCGTTATGTCCGCAAAGAAAGTTTGCGGGTTGACAATATCTATACTGTCGGTCATGACGAATGTCACATCCAATTGTTAGAACTGTGGGGAACTAAAGCCTACATGATTTCTCCGATTTTTCAAGAAAATCAGCTATGGGGGCTGATGGGAGTTTATCAAAATAGCGCACCGCGCCAGTGGGAGCAATCCGAGGAGGATGTTCTTAACCAAGCCAGCGTACAGATTGGTCTTGCCCTCAATCTTGCAGACTACCTAAAACAGGTGCGTATTCAAGAGCAGCAACTAGCAGAAGCAGCAGAGCGCGAACGTACCGCACGGGAAAAACTGCAACAAGGAGCTATACGCGTTCTCATGGCTTTGGAACCATCCTTCAGGGGCGATCTCACTGTTCGAGCTCCCCTATCTGAAGATGAAATTGGGACGATCGCCGATGGTTACAACACTACGATCCAAAGTTTGCGAGATTTAGTACGACAAGTGCAGATTGCTGCTGGCAGGGTGAGTGAAACTTCTAGCAATAACACTATCTCAGTAGTGAAACTATCTGACCAAGCTCAACAGCAGGCAGAACGGCTCGAACACGCTCTGGAACAATTACAAATGATGGTAACTTCCACCCAGGTAGTCGCTGCTGATGCCCAAAAAGTAGGACAGGCGGTTCAAAGAGCTAATAACACCGTCCAAGCTGGTGATTCCCTAATGGAAAGAACCGTAGATGGCATTTTGGAGATTCGGGAAACCGTGTCGGAAACAGCAAAGAAGATTAAACGCCTCGGTGAAGCTTCTCAGAAAATCTCGAAAGTAGTGAGTCTGATTGAAAACTTTGCCACTCAAACTAATTTGCTGGCACTCAATGCTGCGATCGAGGCTACCCGTGCCGGAGAGTATGGCAAAGGCTTTGCGGTGGTTGCAGATGAAGTTCGTTCCCTAGCTTATCAGTCGGCTAGTGCCACCACAGAAATTGAGCGACTCGTGCAAGAAATTCAAGCAGGCACCAACGAAGTTACCGAAGCAATGGAAGTAGGGATTAGCCAAGTTGTCCAAGGCTCGAACTTGATCGATGAGACTCGTCATTCCCTCAGTGCGATCGTGGCAGCTACCAACGAAATTGGTGGACTGGTACAAGGAATTACCCAAGCAGTTTCCCATCAAAGTCAGCAATCTCAGATGTTGACAGAGGCGATGATGGACGTTTCTGCGATCGCCCGCAAGACTTCACAAAGTGCCATCCACATTTCCGAGTCTTTTGAGGAACTACGGATGACTTCACAACAACTGGAAACCAGCGTTAGCCAGTTCAAAGTTGACTAATCTCGCAAAACTGTTATGAACCCCGATCCCAGTAATCAAGAGCAGCTAGAGCAGGCTTTTCTTGCTGAAGCGGCAGAGTTGTTGCAAACCATTGAGCAGAATCTTATCGGTCTACTTGATGAAAAAACAATAGAAAAAGTTCATGCCTTGATGCGAAGCGCCCATACTCTTAAAGGGAGTGCTGCCAGTGTTGGGCAAGAAACGATTAAGACAATTGCCCATCATTTGGAAGATGTATTCCAGGCGTTATATGCTCCAGAATTGGAAATCGATCCAGAATTGGGTGCTTTGCTTCTAGATGCTTATGAGTGCCTGCGAACTCCATTGAGTGCAACCTTGATGGGCTTATCCTGCAATGAGGCAGAAATACTTGATCGAACTGCCTCAATCTTCGCCCAACTCCAACATAAACTAGGTGACTTTTTTGGCCGCGAGGCTTTGCTTCCCAGTTCGGAAGAACTTGGTTTTGATGTGGTAGAGTCAATCTTTTCCGGGAGTGTACTCCAGGATCTGCAACAGCTTGCAGCTGACATCGAAAGCCAAGATCCGCAACAAATTCAAACAACACTCAACTCCCAAGCAGGATTTTTTGCCGAACTAGCAGCATCTTACAGCTTATCTGGATTGGAAGAAATTGCCCAAGCGACCCTAAACGCCCTCAAAGCGCATCCAGACAAAATACTGCAAATCGCTCAGGTGGCTTTAGAAAATTTTAAAGCGGCTCAAGCAGCAGTACTTGCAGGCGATCGCACTCAAGGGGGAGAGATATCTCCACAATTGCGAGAATGGGCAGGACTAACTACTCCTGTCCAAGAACCGCAAGGGCAGCCAGTTTCAATTGCTATCCAACCCACAGAAACGGCTACAACTGAGAACAAGGAACTTCCCCACCCCAGTGCGATCGAATCGGAATCGGTTTGGTCGTTTTTCCCAAATCGAACTGATAACTCCGTACCGAAAGCACCGGAGGTACTGGCACCTATTTCTCAGGATTCGGTAGTAGTCCCCTCTGCCATAGATCGGATTTTACAGTCAATCTGGATAGGAGATCCAGAGACATCCTGCCGATATTCAAACTCAGATCGGCCACCCTCTCCACCACCAGCGCCAAGCCTCCAGGCTCAGTCATCGGCATCACTTCCCAGTATCCGAGTAGCGATAGAACAGCTTGATCGCCTCAGCCATACAATTGGGGAATTGCTAATCAGCGAAAACCAACAAAACCTGCAATCTAACCACATCCACAAAGCAGCTGAGGACACTCTACTACAGTTTTTGTACTGTCAACAACAACTTAGTAAAGTTTTTACTTGGTCGGATCGACATCTGCTGCTTCCCGAACGCAAGCAGCGACAGATGCATGTATCTCCCCGCTCAGTTATCTCTGCTTCCCCAACTGCCGAGGCACAATCCAATTTTGATGCCTTAGAAATGGATAACTATAGCGAGTTGCACATTCTCCTGCAAAATCTTACAGAAGACATGGTGCAATTAGGAGAACAGATTGAGGCTTTTAATGCCTTAGTTCAGCAATCTCGCTTCAGTCTCGGAAAGCGCAAGCAACTGCTTTCAGGAGCGCAGGAAGATTTGCTGCAAGCCAGAATGGTTCCACTGGGAACAGTGTTGAATCGATTACCCCGCCTCCTGCAACAGATGGTAGCAACTTATCATAAGCCTGTTGAACTCAAGCTTGGCGGTACGAAGGTACTGGTGGATAAAGCCATTTCTGAGCAGCTGTACGATCCCTTGCTGCACATGATTCGCAATGCCTTCGATCACGGCATTGAACCGGTAGAAACCCGCCGCCAGCAGGGTAAACCAAAAACCGGAACAATTACAATTCAAGCCTATCATCAAGGCAACCGCACTACTATTGAGGTACGGGATGATGGTCGAGGCTTAAACTGGGAATCCATTCGTCAGCGAGCTATAGAAAAACACCTGCTGACTCCCGAACAAGCCGCCTACGCCTCAGAAGACCAACTGGCAGAGTTATTATTTGAACCAGGCTTTTCTACCGCCAAGCAGATTGGTGAGTTATCTGGTCGTGGTATCGGCTTAGATGTCGTTCGCACTCAATTGCAAGCTTTACAAGGTTCGATTGTGGTGCGATCGATTTCAGGGCAGGGAACCACCTTCATGCTGCAATTGCCCCTGAGCTTGACAACAGCACGCTTGCTCGTTTGTCAATCTCAAGGTATTACTTATGGCTTGCTGTCTGAAGGAATTAGCCAGGTTTTATTACCGCAGCCAGAGCATATTCAAGTTCAGCAATCTTTACACGGGCAAGGCATCCAAAAATTCTGGCAGTGGGGAGATGGGCAAAGTCAGCAACTAGTTCCCATTCGCCCGCTTGCCAATTTGCTGGATTACAAATATCCTTTATTCACCCAAGACCACAATTTAAACCTAAGTCCTTTTCCAGTCAAACAACGAAACACCGTCGAACCTCTGCTGCTGTTGGAAACAGAGCATCAATACCTGTGTTTGCAAGTCGATCAGATTTTAGTCGAGCAGGAATTAGTAATTAAGTCCCTCGGCAGAGTCCTGACTTTACCTAGTTACATCCAAGGCTACAGCGTGTTGGGAAATGGTAGTCTTACCCTAATCGTTGACCCGTTGGAGTTAGTTCGGCAAACCTGGGAGACAGATATGATGCCGACTTCCCCGACATCAAGTCTTGCAACTAAACTATTGCCCGCGCCTGAGCCTGTTCTTACTCTAGAGGGGCAGCAATCCGAGCTAACTACGCAACCGCAACAACAGTCGATGGAAGTCAATACAGCCGTTGCTCAACCTAACCGACTGATGGTGTTAGTCGTGGAAGATTCGGTTGTACAAAGGCAAAGTTTGGTGCAGACGCTCCAGAAAGCCGATTATCAAGTGTTGCAAGCAGGCGATGGTCGAGAGGCGATCGCTCAAATGCTGCAACACGGTGATGTCGATCTAGTGATTTGTGACATTGAAATGCCGCGTATGAATGGATTTGAGTTTTTAGAACACCGTCGCCAAGACGAGCGTTTGTCCGGCATTCCTGTGGTGATGCTGACTACTCGTAGCGGACAGAAGCACCGCCAATTAGCTTTAGCTCTAGGGGCGAAAGCTTACCTGACCAAACCCTATTCAGAACAGAACTTCCTAGCCACGATCGCTGAACTCGTTAATACCCCTTAGCCCAATACAGTTCAGATAAGCCTGTGTTTTCTTCCCCCTGTTCCCTGTTCCCCGTTCCCTGTTCCCTTGACCAAGCGTAACCTGCTATGCTTAACACTCCTTTTCCGTTTAAGCGATTATCTGGCGCTGTGAGCGAGCGCGACTCATTACGAGTCGTTGTTTTTGCGATCGCAGACTATTTATTTGCCCTGCCAGTTGGTGCAGTTCTCAAGGTGATGGCTTGTCCCCCTATTAGTAGTACGGTTGAAAGTGGTATCGGGATGGTTGATTTGGGAGCGCAAACCATTACGATTGTGGACTTGCGCCAGAAGTTCATTCAGCAAGTACAAGGCCAACAGGCGCATCAAGTTCTCTCTGCGGTTGACACTTCAGGGCGCTTCTTACTTCTGACTCAAACACGGACTGGGGAAATTTGTGGCATTCCTGTGGACAAGCCCCCTGCCTTAATCGATATTCCTTTGGAAGGTGTGCGTCCGGTGCCGTGGTCTTATCGGCAAGTGGCGGAGTTAAGCTGTGTGAGCCACATGGCTGTTTTGTCTGTAGCACCAAACGAAGAACCACTCAAAGTACTTCTTCTAGGCATGAGCCAGATATTGGCTGATAAGTTGGGGTTGCCCGGAACAACCCCAACCTTGGCTCCTGGGCTAACATCAGGCGAACAACGGCAAAGATTTCTCCGTTTTTCCTTGGGAAATCAAGGAAGTGGATTGCTACCATTCCACTCATTACAGGACATTATTCATCTCGCTAGCTCAGAAATTTCCCCAGCCCCGGCCTTACCAAGTTGGATTTTAGGTTTCTATAATTGGCAAGGACAGATGCTGCGGCTGGTTGACTTAGAACATTTGCTTGGTTATGCGCCACTTTTGAAGCGGCAGTCACGACCAGAAAAGCCAATGGTTCTAGTTCTCGAATTGCAAAATCAGGTAATCGGGTTTTTGGTGGCTCATGTCTACGATGTAGAGTGGCAGGATTTACAGCAAGCACAATCGGCACCAACCGACTTTTCCCCAAACAAACTGCTAAATTTTGTTCGAGGTATTCTGCCAGGCGATCGCTGGATTTTAGACACCAGAGCCATCGCCCAGACATTGCAATGGCAAACCCACTGATTTAACTTTGATGCTGCCAAGGAGTTTTCTGTCATGCTCGCAACCTTAGACCCTAATTCTGAAACCCAGCCTGTTGAAAATGAAATCCAGATAGAAGAAATTTTGGCTAATGTGGCTGTACTCAAAGCAGTCTTTCAATCTGCTAAGGGGCCAAAGGTCGCTCAATTGCAGCAGAAGGTGAGTCAAATCGAAGCTTTTATCCAAGCTTTGGCTAAGGATTCGCCCAGCGACAATGATGAAAATGTTCGAGGGGCTTTTCAGCTCCAGCGAGAACAACTTGCGGCCATTGATCGGCAAATGCAGCAGGCAAAAGGTCAAACCGCACTTTTGGAGGTTACAGTCACCGCCCTTCGAGATGTTCTCAACGCCGATCGCGTCTTGATTTATCGTTTTGAGGAAGAAAATCGCAGTCGAGCGATCGCTGAAGCTATACAAGCGGGTTGGACATCCTTACTCAACCAATCCCTACCGATAAATTTGTTTGTTACTAAACCCGATGTTGGCGACGGACAACACTTGCTCAACAACCTAACTGAAGTATTAGAACTAACTCCGCGCCAACAGCAATTTTGGCAACGCTTTCAGGTGCAAGCTAGCTTGTGCTTGCCCTTGATTGTCAAACAACAGCCTTGGGGTTTTTTAGTTATTCATCATTGCCCTGCACCCCGACAATGGCAGGAAGCAGAGCGCAGTTTGCTGCAACAAGTAGGAATGATGTTGACAATTAACTTGCACTGGGCTGAAATAGTAGCTCCACCTGCTCAACAACTGTCATCGCCTCCCCAAAAGGCTGAATCCTGCGATCGGTCAGAGTTACTAGTGCCATTGCAGCAAGTGAGCCAGGCTGTACAAGAAGGAGCAAGAATCGCCGAGCTTACCAGCGAGTATTTAATGTCTATTCAAGATACTGTTGCTATTACTAATAAACAGCTGCAATACCTTGGTGAATTTTGCCAGCAAGCTTCTGGCTTTGTTCAGCTTGTGGAAGGCTTGAGTACCAAAATTCAGGTTTTGTCCCTGAATACAGCCATCGAAGCCACAAAAGCTAGCGACCAGGAACGAGGTTTACTAGCTGCTGCCGAACAGGTGGAAATTCTCGCCCGTCAAGCCCGCGACAGCACCCTAAATATAGAGGAATGGTTCCAGGAACTACAGGTGGCAGCAGCAGACGTTGCTTCTGCTATCGAACCGTGCGATCAACAAATCAGTGCTGGGCTGGAGTCAATCGCGCAAATCCAGGAGCAATTGGGAGCGATCGCTGACATCGCTGCTTGTACCCTCAAATCAATGTCGAACCCATAAAATTGTCACAAACCCCATAGAAACAGAGAGTTGTCTTCATGAGTACCGATTTTGTCCCCCAACCGCAGAACGACGATCGCTTCCTAGAAGAAGCGATCGATCTGTTACTGTTCTTGGAGCAGGAGTTGCCTAACTATACAAAAGACAGTAACCCTGGTACAGCTTTGGCTCTCATGGAAGCTGCTCGCTCTTTGCATTCGATTGCCATAGCAGCCGAGCTAGATACCATTGCCATAGTTGCGGCTGCACTAGAAGAGATTTTTCAGCTTCTGTATCAGTATCGGGCAACTGTCAACGCCCCAATCGCCTCTCTGTTGTCGGAAGGATTAGATTGCCTACAGATGCTGTTGATGGCATTTTTAACAGCCTCGCAAATTGAGGAAGTAGAAATTCTGGAGCGCATGTCTGCCATTGTTGCTCGTCTACAAGCAGAGTTTGGCGATCACCAACAAAGCGTCATCCCCCAGGAAACAAACCTTGAGACATTGGTAGAGCAACCGCAGGAACATCAACCAGTTATCCAGTTTGGCGATCGCTTGGCCGAGGTAGAATCTTTTGCGGCTCTACCAGAGCAAGTTATAGTTAAAGACAAGGAAAGTCTTGACAGGGAACTAATAAGTGAAACTAACCCCAGACTTGGTAGCCTTTCTCATGTAGATGCCGAGCCGCTTCCCGCCAAGGTAGGGGAACTAGCAAATCCAAAGGAATATGGAGAAGGAAATTTTCATGCTTGGTTGGGGGATTTTTCCCAGCCTACTGAAACATCCCTAGTTAAATCTTTTCCTCATCACCATCCACTCTCTTTGCAAGAATCCATTCCCACCCTTGTTGCAACAACTATTCCAGCCGCCACACCCATCAATATTCAGCATCTCGAACAACTAAACGCGCTGGTTGCAACATTACTAACTATCTATAATCAGCAAGCTTGTCAGCAAGAACAACACCAACATATAATCGGGCAGTTGCTCCGACAAGTTAAACGATTACAACACCTGCTGGATAATCTACAGGAATGGTCAGGACGTTTAGCAGCAATTTCAGATACTCTTTCCCCTTTAGCTGCTTCTCGTTCTCAGCAATTGTACAGTACTCTTCAATCTGTTTTGGCTGAAGCGTCTCAGGTGGCATCAACTGTTCATTCCCTTAATAACAATCATCACCAACTCAAACAAGAACTCATACAGCAAGAAAAGTTGGTTAACCGTTCTTCCAAGTTAGTCACAACAGTCACAACTATTCCTTTAAGAGTAGCCTTAGAACCGTTGCACCGGCTTTGGTCTCAGTTACAAACTCTACAAGATAAGTCTGCTACACTACATTTACAAATTAGCGATATCCAAGTCGATCGGGCGTTTAGCGATCGTCTCCATGCTCTTCTGTTACATATAAGTTGCTATTTACTAAAGCAAAGTATTGAGTCTTCCCAAACACGCCAACACCTTGGTAAAAATAGCAACGGTATCATCGAAATTCAAGTTGATCGGCAGGGAAATCAACTGATTATTGATGGCTGTGATGATGGCGCAGGACTTAACTTATCTCAAATTTATCAACAAGCTTTAGCCCAAGGACTCGCCCTGACAAAACCAGGGGATATCTTACAAGCAACTCAATTGACTGAGCTGGTACTTGAACCAGAGGTTTCATCTGTTTTATGCGATCGTGCTGCCTTAGAGTTAGGAGCAGAATTAACTGAAGTTTGCAAGCAATTAACAGCTATTCAGGGAAGAATAGTATTGAAGTCTAAAGCTGGACATGGTACAGCCTTCTCGCTCCAAATTCCCCTCGATCGAAAAATTGCTCAACTTATCGTCTGTCAAGCTAATTCCAGAGTCTATGCATTTGTTGCCGATTCCGTAGAGCAGATTTGTCTATCCCAGTCCGAACAAATTCTCCAAACTCAAGCCGGACGCATGTTATTTTTGCAGTCTTCTGGCAGATCCAGTGGCTTCCTTCGTGGCGATCGCGAGCATCCAACAACAGAAATGCTCGTCCCTATCCACTTACTGACTGATGTACTGATTTGTCCTAACCACATTCCCAGCCCAGTTACCACTTATAGTACAGATACACTAAATGCTTTCAAGCAGGATAAGCCGTTATTAGTATTTCGTTACTTAGACAAACGATGTGCTTTAGAAGTAGATTGCATCATCAGCAAGCAATCCTCTGTACTCCATCCTCTGGGGGAACCAATCCCAGTTGCTGCTTACATCCAAGGAACTAGCATTCTCGCCAATGGGCAACTTAGCCTGGTTTTGGATGGTCGCCTTCTGACAAAATCTCTAACTTGAACTGTATCTTGATAGCTATGAACAGCCTAGACAAAGACCAGTAGACAATCAAGAGCAACAAAAATACTTCTCTGGCAAGAAGAAACAACACACTCTTAAAAACCAAGTTGTTTCGCTGCCAGACGCTAAAGATATTGTGGATATAGTAGTAGGAGCAAAAGGGCCAACCAGTGACATTTCATTATTTCGTAATCAACAGCAAAGATTTCCTCCTGAACAATCATTTAAAGGTGATAAAGGTTATCAAGGTGGTAAAAACATTAGTACACCCCACAAAAAACCACGTAAAAGTGAATTAACTGACGAACAAAAAGCAGGGAGCATATCAACTTTGTAAGAACAAAAGAACTAACAGCACCTAAAGCTTGTCA